>JAZRYM010000001.1:0-10319 GCA_045600765.1 Acutalibacteraceae bacterium
CAAATAAAACACACCCCTTTAGGGGTTGCCCGAGAAAGTAATGCGAGTGGCGAACCTTTCGGAGCCCCTTTAGGGGTGTGGCCTGTATTATGCCCTTCTAGGGCTTATTCAAGCCTCCGGCTTAGCCGGAGGTTGTGACTTAGTTCGTGTTTTCCGCACCCACTCCCGGCATACCCGTAGGGCAGGAGCGGGCGATTGCCCTACAAAATCACCCAAGGCGACATCTTAAAATTCGTCGGCGAAGCCGACTCCTTACGAACGCCCGGCCAAGCCACGGGATTTTTTCTTACGCCAGCGTCGCCGCCATCACGGCTTTGATGGTGTGCATCCGGTTTTCCGCCTCGTCAAACACAATGGACTGCGGGCCCTCAAACACCTCGTCGGTGACCTCCATACAGGTCAGCCCGAATTTGTCGTAAATCTGCTTGCCGACCGTCGTGTTGAGGTCGTGGAACGCGGGCAGGCAATGCATAAACCGGCATTGGTCGCCCGCCGCCGCCATCAGTTCCGCGGTCACGCGGTAGGGCGTGAGGTCGGCGATGCGCTTCTCCCACACCTCATCCGGCTCACCCATCGACACCCACACGTCGGTATAAATGACGTGCGCGCCTTTTACGGCATCGGTCGGATTTTCGTTAAATTCAAGCGTTGCGCCCGTTTCGGCGGCGATTTTTTCGCACTCCGCCACCAAATCCGCGTTCGGGAAATACGCTTTCGGCGCGCAGGCGACGAAATGCATCCCCATTTTGGCGCAACCGACCATCAGCGAGTTGCCCATATTGTAGCGCGCATCGCCCATATAAACGAGTTTTTTGCCTTTGAGCGAGCCGAAATGCTCACGAATGGTGAGAAAATCCGCCAAAATCTGGGTCGGGTGAAATTCATTCGTCAGCCCGTTCCACACCGGCACACCGGCGTATTTTGCGAGGTCTTCCACAATCGTCTGTCCGAAGCCGCGGTATTCGATACCGTCAAACATCCGCCCGAGCACCCGCGCCGTATCGGCAATCGACTCTTTTTTGCCGATTTGCGAGCCGGACGGGTCGAGGTAGGTCGGGTGCATTCCGAGGTCAATCGCCGCCACCTCAAACGCGCAACGGGTGCGGGTGCTGGTCTTTTCAAAAATCAGCGCCACGTTCTTCCCCTCGCACAGTTTATGCGGTTCGCCCGCTTTCTTTTTGGCTTTCAACTCCGCCGCCAAATCGAGCAATCCCTCAATTTCCGCGGGAGTGAAATCCAGCAATTTCAAAAACGATTTTCCTTGTAAATTCATTGGTTTCTCCTTGTTTTGCGGGTTATTCGGCGCACGCTTCTTTGATAACCGTCACCGCGTATTCAAGCGCTTTCATCGGAATGTTGAGCGCGGGCAGCAACCGCACCTTGTCTTTCGCCGTCAGGCACAGCACGCCTTTTTCGATGCAGGCGGCAACCACGTCGGCGGCGGGTTTGGTCGTTTTAAGACCTATCATAAGCCCGAGACCGGTCACTTCTTCAATGCCGTCCGCGCCCGTAAACGCGTCAAAGAGGAATTTGCTCTTTTCCTGCACGGCGGCGAGGAAGTCCTCATCCAACCGGTCAAGCACCGAAATCGCGGCGGCACAGCAAACGGGGTTGCCGCCGAAGGTCGAGCCGTGGTCACCGAAACCGAGCACATCCCCCACCTTTTCGCTCATCAGGGTCGCGCCGAGCGGAAGCCCGCCTGCAAGCCCTTTGGCGGTGGTGACGATGTCGGGTTTGATGCCGTAATTCATATACGAATACAGCGCGCCGGTACGGCCGTTGCCGGTCTGCACCTCGTCGGCGATAAGCAAAACATCGTGTTGTTCGGCGTACTCCGCCACCTCGTTGACAAAGGATTTTTTCAGCGTGTTGACACCGCCCTCGCCCTGCACACATTCCACCATAATGGCGGCAATTTTGTGTTTTGCGCCGAGCGCTTCCAGTTCAAAAATGTTTTCCGCATCGACACTCGCAAAGCCGGGAGTCAGCGGGTTAAACAGTTCGTGGAACTTGTCTTGTCCGGTGGCGGCAAGGGTCGTGAGTGTCCGCCCGTGGAAACTGTTGCGCAAGGTGACAATCGTATAGCAATCGTCGCCCTTTTTCTCGGCGGCATATTTGCGCGCCACTTTAATGGCACACTCATTCGCCTCCGCGCCCGAGTTGCAGAAAAACACCTTGCTCATCTCGGTTTTCTCGCACAGTTTTTCCGCGAGCCGCGCGCACGGCTCGGTATAGTAGAGGTTGGAAGCGTGTTGCAACTTGCCCGCCTGCTCGGAAACGGCGGTTTTCCACTCCTCATCGGCAAAGCCGAACGAGGTCACGCCGATACCCGAGCCCATATCCACGTATTCTTTGCCGTTTTCGTCGTAGACATACGAGCCTTTGCCGTGCGACAGCACCACCGGGAACCGATGGTAGGTGTGCGCCACGTATTTTTCGTCTTTTTCTTTGATGTTCAAATCTCTGGATTTTGTGACCATCGTTCCGGCACCTTCATTCGTCAAAAGTTCCATTAAAATCGAGTGGGGTACGCGCCCGTCCATTACGACCACGTTTTTGACCCCGTGTTTCAGCGCGTCAATACAGCAGTTGACTTTCGGAATCATTCCGCCGGAAATCACGCCCTCACGATAGAGGTTTTCCGCTTCGCTGATGCTGATTTCGGGAATGAGGGTGGACGGGTCGTCCTTGTCCCGCAAAATCCCCGCGATGTCGGTCATCATAATGAGCCGCTCCGCTTTGAGCGCACCGGCGAGGTACGCGGCGGCGGTGTCGCCGTTGATGTTGTAGGTGTTGCCCTGCGCATCGCACCCGATGGTGGAAACGACGGGGATATACCCTTTTTCAATCAAATCGGTCACCGGCGCGATATGGATATTCGTAATCTCGCCGACGTAGCCGAGTTTTTCCTCTTTCACGGTGGCTTCAATGAGCCGTCCGTCCATACCGGAAATGCCCATCGCTTTGCCGCCGTTCATTTCCAGCAGGTTGACAAGCGATTTATTCACCTTACCGGCAAGCACCATTTGGGCGATTTCCACCGTCTCCTTGTCCGAGACGCGCATTCCGTCCACAAACTCGCTTTTCTTGCCGAGCTTTTGCATCAGTTCGCTGATTTCCGGCCCGCCGCCGTGAACGAGAACCACTTTCACGCCGATGGTCCAAAGGAGCACAATGTCCTCCATCACCTGCTGTTTCAGCTCGTCGTTAATCATGGCGTTGCCGCCGTATTTGATGACGACCACTTTGCCCACATACCGTTTGATGTACGGCAGCGATTGGGTCAACACCTGCGCCCGCTGCGCGTTGGAAAACAAGTCTTGCATCGTCAGCATCTCCTTTCCTTACGTTCTGTAATCGCCGTTGATTTTCACGTAATCGTACGTGAG
Organism: Acutalibacteraceae bacterium; assembly: GCA_045600765.1. Classification (GTDB taxonomy): domain Bacteria; phylum Bacillota; class Clostridia; order Oscillospirales; family Acutalibacteraceae; genus RGIG426. The sequence goes on from JAZRYM010000001.1 coordinate 3,390, forward strand.
GTCACAACCCCACGCGGTCGCGGTCTCGTCACCGTCGTTGAGAGCGACCGCAATCGTAATCTCTTTTTCGAGCAAAATCTCTTTTGCTTTCTCCTCCGAAAACGGCACACCCGCGCCGTTTTCGCACACCGCAATGGTGCCTTTCGGGCTTTCAAACGCCACGTCGATTTTGGTCACGTCCACGTCCGCGCCGCTGTACCCAATCGCGCACAGCACACGTCCCCAGTTCGCGTCCGCGCCGAACATCGCCGCTTTCAGCAGGCTCGAACACACCACGCTTTTCGCCACCGTTTTGGCGATTTGCTCCGTTTTGCCGCCCGTCACGACACATTCAAGCCGCTTGGTCGCGCCCTCGCCGTCACCGGCGATGCTCTGGCAAAGGTACACCGTCACCGTGTTGAGCGCTTTCATAAATTCGTCAAACTCCGCGCCCTCGGCAACGATTTCCGCGTTGCCCGCCATACCGTTGGCAAGCACCGTCACCATATCGTTCGTGGAGGTGTCGCCGTCCACCGACAGCATATTAAAGGTGTTCGCCACGTCCGCCGACAGCGCTTTTTGAAGCATCGCGGCGGAAATCGCCACGTCGGTGGTGATAAAGACGAGCATGGTCGCCATATTCGGGTGAATCATCCCGCTGCCTTTGGCGATACCGCCGATGCGGCAAGTCTTGCCGCCGACGGTAAACTCCACCGCAATTTCCTTTTTCACCGTGTCGGTGGTCATAATACCCTGCGCCGCGTCGTCGCTTCCCTCTTTCGTCAGAAGCGCGGCGAGCGCCGGAATGGCGGGTGCAATCGGGTTAAGCGACAGCGGTTGCCCAATCACGCCGGTGGAAGCCACCACCACGTCCGTCGCCGCAACGCCGGTCGCCTCGGCAGTCAGTTCGCACATTTTCTCGGCAATTTCCACCCCGTTCGCGTTGCAGGTGTTGGCGTTGCCGCTGTTGCAAATGACCGCTTGTGCCGTGCCGTTTGCGAGGTGCGCTTTGGTGACAAGAAGCGGCGCACCCTTAACCAAGTTTTGCGTATACACCGCCGCGGCGGTGGCTTGTTTTTCGGAAAAAATCAGCGATAAATCGCGTTTGGCGGTGTTCTTGCGGATGCCGCAATGAATACCGCTCGCCATAAATCCCTGCGCGGCGCAAACGCCGCCCTCAATCTGTTTCATACGTTATCCTCCGATGCAAAGCCCGGTCGTCTCATCGAGTCCGAGCACAAGGTTCATATTCTGAATAGCGGCGCCCGACGCGCCTTTGCCCAAGTTGTCAAAACGGGAAACGAGCGTCACGCGCTCGTCGTTGCCGAACACGGCAATTTGCATATCGTCTCGCCCGGCAAACGCACCGGCGGACAAAAACCCGTTTTCGTCCGCGTTTTCGACAAATTTCACCACGTCGCCGCGGTAGTAGTCGGCATAGCACGCTTTCACGTCCGCCGCCGTGCCGTTCAACTGTTCTTTGAACAGCGTCACCACCACTTCCATCCCCGCGTAGTAGGACGACACAACGGGCGAAAAGGCGGGTGCCACCGACAGCCCGCACACGTTGGCCATTTCGGGCAAGTGCTTGTGGCTTTGCGACAACCCGTAGGTGCGCGGCGCCAAAAGCGCGGCGGCGTTTTCGCCCTCATAGTCGGCAATCATCTTCTTGCCGCCGCCCGAATAGCCGGTCAGCGAAAAGCAGGAAAGCATTGGGTCCGCGGGAAGCAGACCCCGCTCGCGCAGCGGCGCCACCAGCGCGATAAACCCGCTCGCGTGGCAACCGGGGTTGGCAATGCGCTTAGACGTTTTGATTTTCTCGCGCAAACCGCCGATTTCGGGAAACCCGTAGGCAAACGCCTCATTCACGCGGTGCGCCGTCGAGGTGTCAATCAGCACCGTGTCGGGATTTTCGCAAAGCGCCACCGCTTCCACCGCCGCCGCATCCGGCAGGCAGAGGAACGCCACGTCCGCCGCTTCCAGCGCGGCTTTGCGCGCACTCGCATCCTTGCGCAAATCGTCCGACAGCGTGATGAGTTCCACATCGGCACGGTTACCGAGCCGCTCATATATACGAAGACCGGTCGTCCCCGCTTTTCCGTCGATAAACACTTTGGTCATAGGTTGCTCTCCTTGTTTATGCATAAACGCGGAATATTTATGCACTAATTATACTATAAAATAGAAGAATGTCAAGCATTTTCACGAAAATATACTGTATATATGCACAAATTCCGTCTTTTTGTGCCCTTGCACAAAAAGACGACCGAAGAAAACATCCTCTTCGGTCGTCGTTCTTTACAACACTTTGGATAAAAATTCAATGGAGCGCGGATGTTGCGGATGAGCAAAAAAGGTCACCGGATTGGCTTCCTCCACGATGTGCCCGTCGTCCATAAAGAGGATGCGGGTGCCCACCTCGCGGGCAAAACCCATTTCGTGGGTGACAACCACCATCGTCATCCCCTCGTGCGCCAGTTCTTTCATCACGTCCAGCACCTCGCCCACCATTTCGGGGTCAAGAGCGGAGGTCGGTTCGTCAAACAGCATCAGTTTCGGCTTCATCGCGAGCGCACGCACAATGGCGATACGCTGTTTTTGCCCGCCGGACAACTGTGCCGGATAGGCGTCGATTTTATCGAGCAGCCCGACCCGTTCCAAGAGGCGTTCCGCTTCCGCGTCCGCTTCTTCGGCGGTCATCAGCCCCGTTTGCACCGGCGCCAGAGTAATATTTTTGCGAATAGTCAAATTGGCAAAGAGGTTAAAGTGCTGAAACACCATCCCCATTTGCCGCCGCACGAGGTTGAGGTTTACGCCGGGCGCGGTAATGGTTGTCCCGTCAAACGTAATCTCGCCGGAATCGGGGATTTCCATCATATTCAGGCACCGCAAAAGAGTGGATTTTCCCGAGCCGGACGGCCCGATGACCACCACTTTTTCGCCGGGTTTGATATCCACGCTCAAATCGTCCAAAATCACCAAATCACCAAACGACTTAGAAAGATGTTTAACGCTTATCACCGGCACGCAACCTCCTTTCCAAAATTCCGAGCAACCACGTCAGTACGAGCACGACCGACAAATACATCAACGCAATACCGATAAACGGCATAAACGCCTGATAGGTTTTTGCCTGAACCTGAATAGCCACCTTTGTCAAGTCGCGAAGCCCGATGACCGTCACGATAGAGGTCTCTTTGAACAGGGTAATCAGCTCGTTGCCGAGGGACGGCAAAATGTTTTTGATGGCCTGCGGAATGACGATGTACCGCATCACGGATGCATACCCCATACCGAGACTGCGACCCGCTTCCATTTGTCCACGGTCCACCGACATAATGCCGGCACGGATAATCTCGGAAACGTAGGCGCCCGAGTTGATACCGAAGGACAAAATCGCCACCAGTTCCAGTTGCCGGCTGGAAGCGAAAATAACAAACCCCATAATGAGCAACTGCACCATCATCGGCGTACCGCGAATGATGGTGATATACACCTTACAAATGCCGTTCAGCACTTTCAGCGCCACCGACCGCTCATTCGGACGTTTTTGGTCGTTGAGCGTGCGCACCACCGCCACAAGAACGCCGAGCACCACGCCGAGAATCAGCGCGCCGAGCGTTACCTCGCCTGCCACACCGAGACCTACGAGGTACTGTTTCCAACGGTCATTGACCAGAAAACTCTGCGCAAAATCTTCGCACAGTCCCTGCCAAAACTCTCCCATAATGAAAAACCCTCACTTGCAAAAAAGTCAGTAAAGAGGGCGGCAACTTGCCGCCCTCTGTTCGTAGCCTAATAGAAGAAACGATGGCTTATTGCGCCACGATGTATTTATCCAAAATGGATTTCACGGTGCCGTCTTCGGTGAGCTCTTTCAACGCCGCGTTCACTTTGTCGCGCAGGTCGTTGTTTTTCTTGGAAACGCCAATCGCGTAATCTTCACTCACGTACTCGGTTTCCAAAATTTTCAGCGTGTCGTTGGCTTTGCAGAACTGGTTTGCCGGCTCGCTGTCGATAACCACGCAATCCACCTTGCCGGTCAGCAGCGCCTGCACCGCGGTCGCACCGTTGGTGTACGCGAGCACGCGATTCTCACCGAAGTCGTCGGTGCAATAGATGTTGCCGGTGGTCGCTTCCTGCGTACCGATAATGTATTTGGAACCCTCGGCGGACAAGTCGTCCACGTTTTTAATCGGGGAGCCGTCCACAACGATAATCACCTGTTTGCCGGTGGCATAAGAATCGGTGAAGTCGATGTTCTTTTTACGCTCCTCGTTGACGGTAAGACCCGCCATCGCAATGTCCGATTTGCCGGTTTGCACCGCGGCGATAACCGAGTTGAAATCCATATCGTCCACAACGAGTTCCAACCCCAGTTTCTCGGCGATTTTGGTCGCCACTTCCACGTCGATTCCCTCGTAACCGCCGTTGTCGTTGGTCATCTCATAGGGCGGGAACGCGGCGTTGGTCGCCATATGCAATTTGCCTTTTTCCACCGTCAAGCCGCCGTTGCCGCAAGCGGTGAGCAGGGTCACGCAAAGAAGAAGCGCAACCGTAAGTGCCAGAATCTTTTTCATAACAAAACTCTCCCAAAAAAATAAAATTTTGTAGTAGATGTGGATGTAAAATTACAATGGCAAATCAGTCTTCCCGATTGCCGCATATTATTATACCATACTTTACCGCTTTGTCAACCCCGTTTTGCATTTTCTTGCAATTTTTTGAATATTTTTTCTTTGCTACCCCTTGTTTTTGATGAAAATTGCATTTTTATTCATATTTTCCGAAAAATTCCGAATAAAAAAGCACCTCGCTTACGAACCCGCAGCGAACGAGGTGCTTTGTCTTTTTGGTTATTCCGCGTAAGAAGCGTTACTTATTCCGCGCGGTTCATCATATCGCAAATCAGTTGCGCCGTACCGTCCGGCCCGAGCACGGTAGCGTCGATGAGCAAATCGTACGCCGAGCGCTCACCCCACCGATTGTCGGAATAATAGTTGTAATAAGACGCGCGCTGTTTGTCAATTTTGCGAATAAAATCGCGCGCTTTTTGCTCCGTCATCCCGTGGCGGCGCGAAACGCGCTTAATGCGCGCTTGGTCGGGCGCATAAATAAACACGCGCAACACATCGTCCCGCTCACGAAGCACATAGTCGGCGCACCGCCCGACAATAACGCACGAACCCTCGTCCGCCACTTTACGCACCGTGTCAAACATCGCTTTGTAGACGTCCTGCTCCACCGAGTTGTAGGGCATCGACGTCATCGCGTTGACGGCATAGGGGTCCATCACCAGGGAATAGAGCAAACTTTTCGGACGCTCATCCAGCGACTCAAACAACGTCTCGCACAAGCCGCTTTCCTGCGCCGCGCGTTTCAGCAGTTCTTTGTCATAAAACCGCATCCCGCATTTTTTCGCAACCGCCACGCCGATTTCTTTACCGCCGCTTCCGAATTGCCGTCCAATCGTCACAATCGTCTTTTTTGCCACAACGACCGCCTCCTTTTCTTTCTCCTCTTATTATAATTTCCTTTTCTCAATTTTGCAAGTCCTTTTTATCACCGATGTCAAAGCGGCGGCGCAATTTCCCGAGCGCCTTTTTCTCAATGCGCGACACGTACGACCGCGAAATGTGCAAAAAATCCGCCACCTCGCGTTGGGTCATCGGCTCGCACCCAAAGCCATAGCGACGGCACACCACCTCCCGTTCCCGTTCATCCAGTTCCTCGCCGATATACCGCGCCAGTTTCTCCCCGTTGATTTTTTGCTCCAACTCCTCCACAAGACACCGCCCGTCCGTAAGCACGTCTTGCAAAGTCAGCGGATTGCCCTCGCGGTCGGTCTCAATCGGCTCGTTCATCGACACGTCCTGCCCCGTTTTGCGCATCGCGCGAAAATGCATCAAAATTTCGTTCTCGATACACCGCGACGCATAGGTGGCAAGCCGCGTACCTTTCGTATGGTCAAACGTCCCCACCGCTTTGATAAGTCCAATCGTGCCGATGGAAATCAGTTCCTCTTGCTCGGTTGCCGTGCCGTAATATTTTTTTACGATATGCGCCACAAGCCGCAAATTGTGCTCGACCAGTCGGTTACGCGCTTGCATATCCCCGTGCTCGTGAAACGCGAGCAATGCCTCACGCTCCTCCGCGGCGGACAGCGGTTTCGGGAACGACCCGCTGTGCGTGACGTGCAGCGCCATAAACAACAAATTCGACAACGGCTCGAACACCGCCTGCAACAAAGACAACCACATTTTCCTCACCTCAAAACAAGTTCTGTCAGCCTATCCTATGCGCCGGGCACGTCCGCCTTGTTTGTCCCGTCGGCTTTTTCCGAAAAACGGCAACGAAAAAGGCTTGACAAGCGAAAAAAAGGGTGGTACACTAAACCCGTAGTCCAATAGAGAAAGCGTAGATGAGAACGCGACTCGTCAACGGGTTTTTCGAAAGAGAGCGCCGTCACCGGCTGAAAGCGGCGCGAAAAACCGACCGGTCGTCACCGTCTCGGAGCGCGCGCCCGAATGTTGCAGTAAGGCGCGACGGCTGACCTCGTTATCGGTTGCCTGAGGGCGGATTTTCCGCCGAACAAGGGTGGAACCACGCGCCATTCCGCGTCCCTTTTTGGGGCGCGGTTTTTATTTTGTCCAAATTCATTTTCTGAAAAGGAGACTGATAGATATGCTGACGATTACACTGAAATCCGGCGACACGATGCAGGTGGAAGCCGGCACCGCGGTCGAAGCCGTCTGCCGTGACATCTCAATGGGGCTGTTCCGCGCCGCCTGCGCCGCCCGCGTCAACGGCAAGGTCGTCGACCTGCGCACTCCGCTCACCGAGGACTGCTCGCTCGAAATCCTCACCTTCGACGATGAGGACGGCAAGCGCGCCTACCGCCACACCGCCAGCCACATTCTGGCGCAAGCGGTACAACACCTTTACCCGAAC
>JAZRYM010000002.1:0-5838 GCA_045600765.1 Acutalibacteraceae bacterium
TAAAACAAGTCCGCGCAACCCCACGCGCCGACGCACAGCAGGGCAAAGACAAACCACGACAAAAAAATCGCCTCCCTTTTGCAAAATCCGCATTTATTGTAGCACGAGCAAGAGCGTTCGTCAAGGGCTAACGAAGCCGAGCGCCACCAAGAATGTTGTTGGAATCCGCACAAAACCCGCGACAACAACTTGGCTCCCTCTGTGAGGGAGGCGAGGGAGATTCACCCTTTGTCATATCAAAATCCGGGGTGGGCGAACACAGTTCGCCCCTACGAAGCGTGTCGGAAGCGGTGCTGTATTCCTTGGTTTCCCGAACGGGCGGATTTTCCCGTTTTGCGGCGGGTTGTGCAATAAATCCACCTTTTTTGTCAAGGGTTTTCGTTGACAAGCTGTTTTTTGTGTGGTAAAATAGACAAAATACATAAAAAGACAAGGAGAAATGGAAATGGCAACTTTTATTCAAGAACCGGCCCACACTTTTAACGAGTATTTGCTCATTCCGGGGTATTCCTCCGACCAATGCATCCCCGCGAACGTGAGTCTGAAAACCCCGCTGGTGAAATTCAAAAAAGGGGAAGAACCTGCCCTTTCCATGAATGTCCCGCTCGTCTCCGCCATTATGCAGGCGGTGTCGGGTGACCGCCTCGCTGTGGCGCTCGCAACCGAGGGCGGCGTCTCCTTTATTTACGGTTCGCAGTCGGTGGAAGATGAAGCCGCGATGGTGAAACGCGCCAAAGACTACAAAGCCGGCTTTGTGAAAAGCGATTCGAACATTCGTCCGGATGCGACCCTTGCCGACGTTATCGCGTTGACCGAGCGCACCGGCCACTCCACCATTGCCGTCACCGAGGACGGCACGCCGAACGGCAAACTGGTCGGTATTGTGACCGGTCGCGACTACCGCGTGTCGCGGATGCCGCTCACTTTGCAGGTCAGCGAATTTATGACCCCGCTTGAAAAGCTGTATACGGCGGAGGAGGGCACGAGCCTCAAAGCCGCCAACGATATTATCTGGGACCACAAGCTCAATTCTCTGCCTATCATCTCCAAAGACGGGCGGCTGTGCTATATGGTGTTCCGCAAGGACTACGATTCGCACAAACAGCATCCGAACGAGTTGCTCGATGCGCAAAAACGCTACGTTGTCGGCGCGGGCATCAACACCCGCGACTATGCCGAGCGTGTGCCCGCGCTTGTCGATGCGGGCGCGGACGTGCTGTGCATTGACTCGTCGGAGGGTTTCTCCGAATGGCAAAAACTGACCATCGCGTGGATTCGTGAGCACTACGGCGACAGCGTGAAAGTGGGCGCGGGCAACGTGGTAGATGCGGAGGGATTCCGCTTCCTCGCCGATTGCGGTGCCGACTTTATCAAAGTGGGTATCGGCGGCGGCTCCATTTGCATCACGCGCGAGACCAAAGGTATCGGCCGCGGTCAGGCGACTGCGCTGATTGAGGTTTGCGCCGCTCGCGATGAATATTTCAAAGAAACGGGCGTGTATATCCCGATTTGCTCCGACGGCGGTATCGTGTACGACCACCACATCACGTTGGCGCTCGCGATGGGCGCGGATTTCATTATGCTCGGGCGCTACTTTGCCCGCTTCGATGAAAGCCCGTCCAACAAGGTAAGCATCAACGGCACGTACTATAAGGAATACTGGGGTGAGGGCTCGGCGCGTGCGCGCAACTGGCAACGCTACGACCTCGGCGGGGACAAGAAACTGTCCTTTGAAGAGGGCGTCGATTCCTACGTGCCGTATGCCGGCAGCCTGCACGACAACGTGGCGATTTCGCTCTCCAAAGTGAAGTCGACCATGTGCAACTGCGGGGCGCTGACCATTCCGGAATTGCAGGAAAAAGCCAAGTTGACCCTCGTTTCCGCGACCAGTATCGTGGAGGGCGGCGCACACGACGTTATCCGCAAGGACAACACGCCCACTGTCAAATAAATTGGTTTGTGAAAATCCCTCTCGTCGCAGACGAGAGGGATTTTTTTCTTGCATTGCTTTCCATTATGGAGTATACTGGATTTGATAAGAAACGAGAGGGGCGAACCGAATGGATTACCGCATAGAACGCGATTCGATGGGCGACGTGCGCGTGCCCGCCGACCGCTTGTGGGGTGCGCAGACCCAGCGCAGTTTTGAAAATTTCAAAATCGGTGACGAACGGATGCCGCGCGAACTGATTGTCGCGCTTGCCGCGCTTAAAAAAGCGTGCGCGCGGGTAAACGGGCAAAACGGCAAACTGTCCGCCGAAAAAGCCGCGCTGATTGAGCAGGCGGCAGACGAGATTTTGGCGGGCGACCTTTTCGACGAGTTTCCGCTGTCGGTGTTCCAGACCGGCTCGGGTACGCAGACGAATATGAACCTGAACGAGGTCATCGCGAACCGCGGCAACGCGGTGGCGGGCGAAAAAACGCTTCACCCGAATGACGACGTGAACGCCTCGCAAAGTTCCAACGACACCTTCCCGTCGGCGATGAATATTGCCGCCGTTTGTGCTGTCGAAGGGCAACTGCTCCCCGCGCTTGACCGGCTGATTGCCGCGTTTGCGGCGCTGGAAGCGAAGTACCCCGACGTCATCAAAATCGGTCGTACCCATTTGCAGGATGCGACCCCGATTAAATTTTCGCAAGAGGTGTCCGGCTGGCGCGGACTGCTTGAAAACGCGCGGGAGATGATTTTGTCGGCGCTTCCGCCGCTTCGTCGGCTCGCCATTGGCGGCACGGCGGTCGGCACGGGATTAAACGCGCCCGCGGGGTTTGACCGCGCGGTGTGCGCGACCCTTTCCGACTTGCTCGGCACGGAATTTTTGCCGGACGACAACAAGTTCCGCGCGCTGACCGGACGGGAAGCGTTTGTTTTCGCGCACGGCGCGCTCAAAGCGCTGGCGGCGAATTTAATGAAGATTGCGAACGATATTCGCTGGCTGTCCGCCGGGCCGCGGTGCGGTCTTGCGGAATTGCACATCCCCGAAAACGAGCCGGGCAGTTCCATTATGCCGGGCAAAGTCAACCCCACGCAATGCGAGGCGGTGACGATGATTGCCGTGCAGGTGATGGGCAACGACGTGGCGGTCGGGATGGCGGCATCGCAGGGGAATTTTGAACTCAACGTGTTTTTGCCGGTGTGCGCCGCCAACTTTTTGCGGTCGGTGCGCCTGCTGTCCGACGGGATGCGCTCTTTTGCGCAGCGGTGCGTGGACGGTATCACGGTGAACGCCGACAAAATGGAAGAAACGCTTTCCCGTTCGCTGATGCTCGTGACCTGCCTCACCCCGAAAATCGGCTACGACAACGCCGCCGCGGCGGCGAAGTTGGCGCACGAAAAAGGGTTGACGCTCAAAGAAGCGGTGTTGTCACTGGGACTTTTGAGCGAAGCGGAATTTGACGCGGCGGTTGACCCCGCCAACATGGTATAAGTCGAAAGAACAAGGAGAAACGCTATGGATTACGCACAAGAATCGCTTCGCTTGCACGGCGAGTGGAAAGGGAAAATCGAGGTGGTTGCCACCGTTCCCGTGGAGACGAAAGAGGATTTGTCCCTCGCTTATACGCCCGGCGTGGCGCAACCGTGTCTTGCGATTAAGGACGATATTGACAAAAGTTACGAATTGACCCGCCGTCACAACCTTTGCGCCGTCATTACCGACGGCAGCGCGGTGCTCGGGCTCGGCAACATCGGGCCGGAAGCGGGAATGCCCGTGATGGAGGGCAAATGCGTGCTGTTCAAGGCGTTCGGTGGGGTGGATGCGTTCCCGCTGTGTGTCAAGACGAACGACGTGGACGAATTTGTGCAGACGGTGTATAACATTTCGGGCAGTTTCGGCGGCATTAACCTTGAAGATATTTCCGCGCCGCGCTGTTTTGAAATTGAGCAAAAACTCAAAGAAAAATGCGATATTCCCGTGTTTCACGACGACCAGCACGGCACCGCGGTGATTGTGCTTGCCGGGCTTCAAAACGCGCTGAAACTCGTCAAAAAGGACAAAGCGGACGTGAAAGTGGTCATCAACGGCATCGGCGCGGCGGGCTCGTCCGTCTGCCGCTTGCTCCTTGCCGCGGGATTTAAGAATATTACGCTGTGCGACAAAATCGGCATTCTCTGCGAGGGGTCGCCCGACATCCCGCACGCGCACATGGCGCACCTCGCGACCCTCACCAACCGCGAGAAGAAAACGGGCACGCTTGCCGACGCGCTTGTCGGCGCGGACGTGTTTTTAGGCTTTTCCGCGCCGGGTCTTGTGACCGCCGATATGGTGAAAACGATGAACCGCGATGCGATTATTTTTGCCTGCGCCAACCCGAATCCCGAAATTTTCCCCGACGAGGCGAAAGCGGGCGGCGCGACGGTGGTTTCGACCGGACGGTCGGATACCCCGAACCAAATCAATAACGTGCTCGCGTTCCCCGGCATTTTCCGCGGGACGTTTGACGTGCGCGCAAGCGAAATCAACGAGGAAATGAAAATGGCGGCGGCAAACGCGCTGTCGGCGCTCATTGCGGACGACGAGTTGTCGCCCGACTACATCATCCCGAAAGCGTTTGACCCGCGCGTAGGCGAAGCGGTTGCCAAAGCGGTCGCCGAAGCGGCGCGTAAAACGGGCGTTGCGCGGATTTGAGAAAAGGAGAGATTTTTATGGTGCAACAGTCGTATCATATCGGATTTAACGATGCGAAAGGCGCGAAATACGTCATTTTGCCGGGTGACCCCGGTCGTGTGGAGAAAATCGCGCAATACCTTGACGAGCCGCAATTTTTGGCGCAAAACCGCGAGTATACGACGTGGCTCGGCAAATTGGCGGGTGCGCCGGTGCTCGTGATGTCCACCGGTATGGGTGGCCCGTCCACCGCGATTGCGGTGGAGGAGTTGGCGGCGCTCGGAGTTTCGACCTTTATCCGCATCGGCACCGCCGGCGGGATGCAACCCGAAGTGATTGGCGGCGACGTGGTGATTGCGACCGGTTCTATCCGTATGGAGGGGACGACGCGCGAATACGTGCCGATTGAGTACCCCGCTGTGCCCGACCTCGACGTGACGTGCGCGCTCAGAGAAGCGGCGCAAGCCCTCGGTCTTACCTGGCACACCGGCGTGGTGCAGAGCAAAGATTCGTTTTACGGGCAACATTCGCCTGCGCGGATGCCGATTGGCTACGACCTCGAAAACAAGTGGCGCGCGTGGATTGGCGCGGGGTGCCTTGCTTCCGAAATGGAGAGCGCGGCGCTGTTTATCGTGTGTTCCACCTTGCGCGTGCGCGCGGGGTCGGTGTTTTCCATTGTGTGGAACCAGGAACGCGAGCGCTTGGGACTCGATAACCCCGAAGTGCACGATACCACTGACGCGATAAAAACCGCGGTGGAAGCGACGAGGATTTTGATTGAAAAAGAAAAATGAAAAGGAGAAAACCCCGGCCAAGGCCGGGATTTTTTGATATAACTTTGGATGATGTTGTAGGGCGGGGCGAGCGATTGCCGCCTTTTTATACATTAAACAGCTCCTCATAGGTCGTGTGGAGCAGGCGTTTTAACAAAATGATTTCATCGGGATACAGATGTCGTTGCCCGACCTCGATTTTCGCGAGGGCACTTCGCGTGATATCACAGCCGTTCAGTTGCAGTTTCGCCGACAGTTGATCTTGGGTGAGGCCGGCTTTTTCGCGCAGGTTTCGGATATTGCTGCCGATTTTCTTTTCTACCTCTACGTTCATCAAGCCTCTCCTTTTTGCACTTATTTAAGAACAAAGTCCTTGACTTTATTATACGGAGGTAGTATACTGTTTTTGCACCTATATAGGTGCAAATGTGAAATTTTGAGGAGGGGTAAAAAATGAAAAA
>JAZRYM010000003.1:0-5991 GCA_045600765.1 Acutalibacteraceae bacterium
AGCGCCTTAAAACACAGATTTTGGATGAAGAACGCGAAAAACCGCCCCGACTATACTGACGTATAGCGGGGCGGTTTGACAATGTTCTGCGCCAAAATCTCGTGTTTTTAAGGAATACATTCCTTACGAACTCCCGGCCAAGGGCGCTCTTTTTTCTTGCTTTTTTGTTTATTTTCTGCATATCCCTCCCATACTCGCCATAGAGTGAAACGAGGTGAGAGTATGGGAAATTCGTTGAAAAACGCGCTGTTGAAACCTCCGTCCGAAAGCGAATTGCAACAAGCCATTCGCTTCACTTGTGACGAACTCGCGCGGGTGAAAACCTGCTTTGAAATGGAATCCGACCCGGAACTGATTGAAGCGTATATCTACGAGCAAAAGGCGCTTGCCGCCCGCTATCGCTATCTCCTGAAAATCGCGAAAGAGCAAGGGCACACCGCCACCTTTTGCCCGCCGTTTTCGGGGAGGGATGCGGGATGACCTTGTTTTTATGGTGCGCGGTCGCCGTCGGTGCGGCGGCGCTTCTTGCCGTCGGCGTGGCGTTTATCGCCACCGGCAACCCGCTGAAATCCCTCGGAAAATCCGCTCTCGGCGGATTTTTGACCCTGGCGGCGGTCAACGTAACCGGCGGACTGACCGGTGTTTCGCTCGGACTCGGGTGGTTGTCGGTCGCCACGTGCACGTTTCTCGGGATGCCGGGCGTGGCAATGCTGTTGTTCCTCAAAACCGTCTTTCTGTTATAACCGAAAATACCCAAACCAAAAAACGCGGTGTGGTTTCCCACACCGCGTTGCGTTTTTGTTAGCCTTTTTATTAGCCTTTCTTTTTCTTCCCCTCGGCGGAAATAACGGCGTTCAGCGCCACAATGCGCGTGCCGCCGGTACGCATAGCCTCTTCCTCGTCAAAAGTCATCTGCCGCCCGCAAACGGGGCACAAATCGAGGCACTTTTCGGAATCGACTTCCACCGCCACCTGCAACCCCGTGCGGTGCGCGACGCAAGCGCGTTGCGGTGCGCCGACCACCTCCGCGTGGCCGCAACGGCAAGACACCACTTTCACCGTATGGTCGCGCCCTTTGGCTTTCAGCGCGTTCAAAATGCGCGGGCAATACAGCAGGTCGTTCGGCGCGGATTTGACCGCCGCCGCCATAGACAAATCGGATACAAGGTCAAGCGAACACCGTCCGGTTTTCATATAGTAACAAGTCGATTTTTGGAGCAAAATCGTCGCTTCAAGCATCCCTTTTACGTCGCTCATTTCCGCACCTCCTCTCGGTTTCCCGTCTCTTGCCCACTTATCATAGCACACCCGCCGAAAAAGCGCAACCTTTCGCGCGGAAAAAATGGCAAAAATCGCGTAAAAAAATTGACATTTTCCATTTAATAGGATATAATAAAGTGTCTATATATTGCAAAAACAGCCATAACGGTTAAGGAGGAACGGTATGCGTGTTATTTTGGATGCTCACGGCGGCGACAATGCCCCGCTTGAAGCGATAAAGGGAGCCGTGCTCGCCGCAAAAGAATACGGACACACCGTCGTGTTGTGCGGCAACGAGCCGGAGCTTCGCGCCCTTGCCGAAGCGGAACACCTCTCCCTTGACCGCATCGAATTTCTGCACGCGGACGACGTGATTACAATGGAGGACGAACCGGGCAGCGTGCTCAAAGCGCACAAAGATTGCTCGATGGCGGTGGGACTGCGCGCCGTTGCCGCCGGGCAAGGCGACGCCTTCGTCTCCGCGGGAAGCACCGGCGCCCTTTTAATGGGCGCGACTTTCCTCGTAAAACGCATCAAAGGCGTGTCTCGCCCCGCTATCGGTTCGGTGCTCCCGAGCGATAAGGAGCCGTTTTTGCTCCTCGATATGGGTGCCAACGTCGAATGCCGTCCCGAAATGTTGCTCCAATTCGCCCACATGGGCAGTTTGTATATGACCCACGTCATCAAACGCGGCGAACCCGCTTCGGTGGGATTGCTCAACGTCGGCACGGAAGACACCAAAGGCGGCGATATGCAAAAAGCCGCGTTCGCCCTGCTGAAAGAGAGCAGCTTGCCCTTTGTCGGCAACGTGGAAGCGCGCCAAGTTCCGCTCGGCGAAGTGGACGTCGTGGTGGCGGACGGGTTTTCGGGCAACGTCCTGCTCAAAACCATTGAGGGCACCGCAATGATGATGATGCACAAACTCAAAGGCGTGTTTTTCAAAAACATCCGCTCCAAATTGGCGGCGTTGCTCGTCAAAGGCGGGTTGTCCGACCTTAAAAAGATGATGGACACCGCGGAATACGGCGGCGCACCCATTCTCGGCGTGAAATGCCCCGTCATTAAAGCGCACGGCAACGCCAACGCCGTCGCGTTCAAAAACGCCATTCGCGTGGCAACGGAATTCGCGGGTGCAAACGTGATTGCCAAAATCGAAGCGGCACTCGCCGCCGAAAAGGAGGGTGCGCCCGTTGAATGACCTCGACACGCTGATGGAGCGCATCGGCTACCGCTTCAAAAACCCCGCGTTGCTCGAACGGGCGCTCACCCACTCGTCCTACGCCAACGAGCGCAACGTCGAAAGCAACGAGCGGCTCGAATTTTTAGGCGACTCGGCGCTCGGCTTTATTGCCGCCGACTATCTGTATAAACACGAAACGGGAAGCGAGGGCAAACTCTCGAAACACCGCGCTTCCGTCGTCTGCGAAAAGGCGCTTGCCCACTACTCGCGTACCCTCGGCGTAGGCGATTGTCTGCGCCTCGGCAAAGGGGAACGGTTAAACGGCGGTGCCGACCGCGAATCCACCCTTGAAGATGCGTTTGAAGCCATCGTCGGCGCGATGTATCTGGACGGCGGCATCGAACCCGCCCGCGCCTTTGTGCTCCCCTTCCTCGAAACGGAACTGCACAACACGAAACACCACCAGTTTTGCGACTACAAAACGCTGCTTCAAGAAGTGGTGCAACACAGCCCGGAAGAAATTTTGCAATACGTCCTCGTCGGCGAGGATGGGCCCGACCACGACAAAAAGTTCACGGTGGAAGTCCACTTAAACAGCAACGTCATTGGTCGCGGCATCGGCAAAACAAAACGCGAAGCCGAACAGCAAGGCGCTCGCGAAGCGCTGAAATTGATGGGCTTTTGACTTTTCCCCATTCCCCGTAATTTTTCCCACCAAAAGGATGTGAAACTATGCTGCTAAAATCGTTGGAAATCAAAGGCTTTAAGTCCTTTCCGGATAAAACGGTGCTGACCTTCGGCGACGGCATTACCGCCGTTGTCGGGCCGAACGGCAGCGGTAAATCGAATATCAGCGACGCCATTCGCTGGGTGCTCGGCGAACAGTCAAACAAAGCCCTGCGCGGCAGTAAAATGGAAGACGTGGTGTTTAACGGCACCTCCTCGCGTAAAAGCCTCGGCTACGCGGAAGTGTCCCTCACCATCAACAACGAAAAGCGCTTTTTGGACTTTGATGCGGACGAGGTGTGTGTCACCCGCCGCTACTACCGCTCGGGCGAGAGCGAATATATGCTCAACAACGCCACCGTCCGCCTGAAAGACATTCAACTGCTGTTTATGGATACCGGCCTCGGCCGCGACGGCTATTCCATCATCGGACAAGGGCGGATTGAGGACATTGTCCCCTCCCGCTCGGACGACCGCCGCGAGATTTTTGAAGAAGCCGCCGGTATCGCCAAATACCGCTACCGCAAAAACGAGGCGGAACGCCGCCTGCAAAACGCGGAGGACAACCTTTTGCGCCTGCGCGACATTTTGCAGGAACTCGAAGACCGCATCGGCCCGCTTGAAACCCAGTCGAACAAGGCGAAAAAATTTCTCGCCTACGCCGACGAGAAAAAAGGGCTCGAAATCGGTTTGTGGCTCCACACGCTCGATACTTCCCGCGACGTACTCCGCGAACTCGGCGGCAAGTTGGAACTCGCCCGCACGCAGTACGATAACGCCGCCGCCGCCATTGCGGACGTGGAGGCGAAAATCGAAGAAATCGGCAACAAAGCGGCAGGTCTCGCCGCGCAAATGGACGAACTGACCCGCGCCGCCGCCGCGTTTGAAGAAGATGCCGTGCGGCACGAGGGTGAAATCGCCGTGCGTCGCAACGACATTGCCCACCACACCGAAAACATCGCCCGTATGCAGGCGGAGCAGGAACAACAATCGGCAAGCACCGAACAGTTGGATGCGGAACGCGCCGCCCGCCTTGCGGACATTGATGCCCGCCGCGAGCAAATTGCCGCCACCGAAAAAGAGCGGCTTGCCCTCTCGGAGCAAATGGACGCCCTCTCGCGCGACAGCGACGAGGCGGGCAACAAAATGGAAGAGGAAAACCGCCGCGCCGCCGACCTCGCGAAACAAATCGCCGATATGCGCGTGCGTGAGGTGACGGGCGAATCCTCCCTTGCCGAAATCAACACCCGGCTGTCCCAGTTGAACGCCGCGGTGCTCCTGAAAAAAGACCAGAGCGAAGCCGCCGCCGCCGAGAAAAAAGAGTGCTCGCTGGCGGTTGCCGCCTGCAAAGAAAAAATCGACAGTTTGCAAAATGCCGTCACCGGCTATTCCCTGCGCCACAAATCCCGCGCGGACAAGGCGGAAGCCGCCCGTGTCACGGCGGAAAAACTCCGCCTTGATGTGGAAGACCACCGCCGCCGCCTGCGCATCCTCGAAGAACTCGAACGCAGTATGGAAGGCTTCTCCGGCAGTACCAAAACGGTGATGAAACAAGCCGGTCGCGGCGCCTTACGCGGTATTCTCGGCCCGGTCGCGGGACTGCTTGAAGCCTCCGCCGACGTGGCACTCGCGATTGAGACCGCCCTCGGCAACAACGCGCAAAACGTCGTGTGCGAGACGGAAGCGGACGCCAAAAGCGCCATCCGCTTCCTCAAAAACGAAAACGCCGGTCGTGTCACCTTCTTGCCGCTCCAAACCATTCGCGGCGGCACGCTCGATGAAAAAGACCTGAAAGGGCAGGCGGGCTACGTCGGCATCGCCTCCGACCTTATCTCGTTCGACAAAAAATACCAAAACGTGATGGAGAGCCTGCTCGGTCGCACCGCGGTCGCGGAAGACCTCGACTGCGCTACCGCACTTGCCAAAAAAACCGGTTATCGCGTCAAATTCGTCACGCTGGACGGGCAACTCGTCCACGCCGGCGGTTCGCTGACCGGCGGCTCGCACGTCAAAGGCGCGGGACTGCTCTCCCGCCGCACCGAGATGGAAAAACTGTCCGCCAAACTGAAAGAGATGGAAGCGGAAGCGGGCAAAGCGAACGCCGCCTACCTCTCCGCCAAAGAAGATGCCGCCGCCGCGGAAGCGGCGCTGTCCGGCGCGCAGGGTGAACTCACCACCGCGCAGGAAGACGGTATTCGCCTTGAAGCGGAACTGCGCCGCGTGACCGAAATCGCCGAAAACGGCGACCAAGCGGTGGCGGATTGCCTCGCCGAAATCGAAACGCTGAACGCCCGCATTGTCGAAATCCACGCCGAACTGGAAACGGCGGGTAACGAGACAAAAACCCTCTTGAAAGCACAAGAGGAGATTGAATCGCAACTGACCGCGCTGTCCGGCGGCCGCGCAGAAATGACCGCCGCGCGCGAGCAACTGTCTGCCCAAATGGCCGACCTCAAACTGCAAGAACACGGCCTCGAAAAAGAAATCGAAGCCCTGCAAGCGGTCGTCGAGAGCATTGACCGCCGCAAAACGGACAGCGACGGCACCAAACAACTGCTCCAAGGGCAGATTGAACTGTTGCAAGACCAAATCAAAGCGATTGAACAGGAAATCCTCGACCTGCAAGCGCAGGCGGATACCTGCCGTGCGCAAGCCTCCGCTTCCCGCGAACAAATGGAAGCGCTCGTCCGCGAGCGGACGGACGGCGAGGCAAGCGTAACAGCGCTTCGCCAATCCTCCCGCGAACAGATGGAGGAAAAAGAGCGCTTGTCCGGCGAAGTGGCGCGCTTGGAAGAAAAAGCGTTCCGCGCCGAAGCGGAAACGGA
>JAZRYM010000004.1:0-8804 GCA_045600765.1 Acutalibacteraceae bacterium
AAACCAAAAGGGAGAGACTACTTCGCTACGTAGTCTCTCCCATCGAGCGGTCTTTTTTATGTTCTTATTCTTCGTTTTCTTTGCTTTCTTTTTTATGCGCTTTAACTTGTCTGTTACCTAGCGCAATGCCGATAATCATCAGTA
This sequence comes from Acutalibacteraceae bacterium, assembly GCA_045600765.1. Lineage (GTDB taxonomy): Bacteria > Bacillota > Clostridia > Oscillospirales > Acutalibacteraceae > RGIG426. The sequence continues at coordinate 145 of JAZRYM010000004.1, forward strand.
CAATGCCGACGAGAGCAAAGGGGATGTATATCGCATCCGGAATTTCCATAAAAAAGCGGTTGATGATTGACAAGACGAGGTAAATCGTCATTCCGATTATGATAAAAATATCTCTGTTCATAACTTAATCCTCGTTATAGAGAAGCACGCGGCCTTTGACGAGACCGGGTGTTTTATAGAGTTCAAACGCTTTTGCGGCATCGCTCATCGGGAATTTCTCATACACGGCATCGGGGTCGTAAATGAGGTCGCCGGTGGCGAAATAGTGCGCGGTCAACACCCATTCTTCGCCGGGGAACGGCGCGGAGTAGGACATCCACGAACCGGTGACCGACAGTTCTTTGCGGTTTAAGTTCTCCCATTCGAGCGGCTCGAACGTAACGGGGGACGAGGGCGTGCCGATATAGCAGACGTGGGCTTTGTTTGCCGCTAAATCCATCGCCATTTTGATGGTGGCGGGCACGCCGCACGTCTCAAATACATAGTCAAAACCCGCGCCCTCGGTCAGCGCCGCGACTTGCTCGCGGTAGTCTTCGTCGAGGGTGCAAATACCGTCGGTCGCGCCGCAACGCTTGCAAAAATCCAGGCGGTCTTTGTTGATGTCAAACACGACGAGTTGCCGTGCGCCGAAAATCTTTGCCCATTGCATCGTAAAAAAGCCGATAGTGCCGCCGCCGATAACCGCCACGCGCTTGCCGCCCGTGTAGTCGGCAAGGCGCACGCCGTGGAGTCCCACGGTGCAGGGTTCAAACAGCGCGCCCTGCTCAAAGGAGAGGTTTTTATCGATTTTCACGGCGTTTTTCTCCGGAAGTACGACGTAATCGGCAAACGCACCTTGCACGCGCGAACCGACAAAACTGTATTGTTTGCACTGGGAGTAGTTGCCGCGCGCGCAATCGGGACAGTTCATGCAGGGGAGCAGGGGAGCACCCGCTACATGGTCACCGACGGCGAAGTTTTTTACACCTTCGCCGACTTCAACCACATACCCGGAAAACTCGTGACCGAGCACGAGCGGAAATTTTTTCACTTTGCCTTTCAGCACGCGGGGAATATCCGACCCGCAAATTCCCGCCGCCATAACACGCACTTTAATGGTGCCGGGCAGGGTTGCGGGAGTTTCGTATTCCTCATAGCGGACGTCGTCCACACCGTGTAAAACCGCTGCTTTCATCGCATTTTCTCCTTTATCCAATCGAAAATCCGCCGAACATATAGTTGACTTTGGCGGCGTAGTTGTAATCCTCTACCATAGCGACGATGCTGTATTTTGCCAAATCGCGCGCTTTCAGGGCAAGCGACCCATCCCGCACTTTTTGGTATTGAAGCGGCATATACTGGTGCAAAATGCCCATCGGAATGGAGACGGAATCGAGGTTTGCAAACAGTTTATTCATCGCGTTTTCCACCTCGGGAAGCGCGGTATAATAGCGACTGCGGTCAGAGAACCCGTAACGGCGCTGAATGGCAATGCTGTTTTCGTCGCCTTTGTAGTACTTTTTCCAGTAGACGGGGTCTTCCAGCATCTTGCGTTCCAGCACTTCGCGGTAGTGCGAGCGCTGATCTTCGCGGGAGATGAGTTCATCCTCTATCATGGCGAGCGCAAAAAGCGCCTCGCGCATCGCATAGGTGAGGGCAGGGCCGACTTTGATAATCGCAATGCCGTCCTCCACCATTTCTTTTAGTTTTTTCGGGGATTGGTAGTCGGTGGAATGTCCCTCAAACACGATGTCGGGGTATTTTTTCAGGCTGTTGCACAGTTTTGCCGCTTCCATACGGTCATACGCGTGCACCGACAGGTTGCCGAATTCCACGCCCGGTTGCACCACAATGGCGATGATATGCTGAAACGCGTCGGCAAGACCGTGTTCCGCAAACACTTTGTGATAGGCGATGAGCGTTTTTTCAAAATCTTTCGGGCGGGTGACTTCCACGTCATCCTCTTTTTTCTGATTGCCGCCGGGAATGGGAACTTCGCTTCCGATGACAAAGACGGGGTGCATCTCATCCGGATTGCGTTCGAGCAGTTTTTGATATTCTTCTTCGCACGCTTTGTAGAGCCGTGCACCGCGGCTCGCAATCGTCTCATCCGACAAGCGCTCATCAATCGGGTCGTCGCCCAGTTTCATACTGGTGTCTAGGTGAATTTTTTTGTAACCCGCCGCAACCGACAACCGCACGAGCGTTTCGGCGTTGTCCATTGCCTCGTCGGCGGGCTTATCCGCCCAGGGAAGCGGGCCCAAATGGTCACCGCCGATGAGGATTTTTTTGCGCGAAAAGCCGATTTTGTCGGCAATTTGATAGACGTAATCGCAAAAATCTTTCGGTTGCATCCGCATATAGCCGCCGTTTTGGTTGACCTGGTTGGAGGTCGCCTCAATCACGACGCGCTCGTCAAACCGCTGTGCCTGCTCCAAAATGGCTTCAATCACCAGTTTGTTGGCGGAGCAGAACGACGGAATACCGCAATGGATTCCCAGTTTGCGTTTTTCGACCATATCACGAAGCGGATTTTGTTCGGGCATACAGAACACTCCTTTTACTCTTCAAAAAAGTAGGTATGTACGAGTTTCTTAAAGACTTCCATATCGCCGGGGTAGGTGATTTTCAGGTTAATGACCGAGGCGGGAACGACCACCATCGGGATGTTGTGCGCGAGCGCAATGGCGCCGGCGGAGGTCATCGCTTCCAGTTCCTCTCTGGATGCCTCGCTGTAAATCTTGTAAATATCGCCGAAACGGAACGCTTCGGGAGAGGCGCCGGACACGATTTCCTGCCGCGGGACAACCTCTTCCAGCATACAGGTGTCTGCGTTCATGCGATACACGGTGTCGTACTGGCGCTGACCGAGGGTGGCACCGCCGTACTGTTTCACGCCTTCGATGACCCTTTCGGTGCCTTCCACGTCCACATAGGGGTGGGTCGCATCGCAAAGGAGCACCACGTCGTCGTGTGCGGCGATGTCTTTCACCGCCGAGAGCCCATTGAGCACCGATTCCGAGCGGGTGTCACCGCCTTTGACGATGTGGGTCAACTTGTCGATGTGGAATTTTTCCTTCCATTCTTCCACGTAATCGAGCCAGTCTTTGTGGGACACGACCACGATTTTGTCAATCTCGTCGATTTTGTTGTAACCGCGCAAAATATACGCGAACACCGGCACGTCGTCAATGAGGGTGTATTGCTTCGGGCGGGAGGCGCCGAAGCGCGTTCCGCTGCCGCCCATCATCAAAAACAGAATGTTCATAAAAACCTCCGAAAAACGGTTGAATTCAGATATCTTGCACTTCGGGAATATCCGCCGACCAGCGAATGAGGTCGTGACCGAGTTGTTGATGAAGCGGCGGCAAACTCATAAAGTCGTGGTACTGCATTTCAAGGAAGACTTCGGGTTTAGCGGGGATTTTCGCCGAAACGCCCTCAAACGAGATGTCCTGATAGGGAAGCAAATCCTCCAAATTCACGAACGTGTAGGTAGGCACGAAACTCGCCACCGTTTGCAGTCCGCGCTCTTTCGCGACATCGTTGTAGCGGGTCGCCACACCGATGTATTTTTTCTGCGTTTTTTTAATGGAGACAAGGCGCCACAACTGACGGTGAGCGTGGGCGAGGGTGCGCCAGAACCACTCCTCAAACGTCTTGGGTTTCTCCTCATACACCGGCTCGGCAATCTGTTTGTTGCACGCCTTGTTGTGGCGACGGACGCACAGATTGACCTCTGCCAAAAAGTCTTTTTGCTCTTGCTCATCGTCCGGCAGGTAGTCGAACGGGAAGAGGTCGAGGCAAATGCCTTTGTGGAAATTGCGGTTTTCGTTGTATTCGGTGAGGTATTCCGTGTTGTTCATACGGATTTTTGAGAACAGATAGGGGATTTCGGGGTCGCTCTCTCGCGTTTGGAGGAAGAAACGGTCGGACAGTTCCTTGCCACCCTCCGCCAAAAAGCGGTCATAATCTGCGCGGAGCATACCGACGTCGATGTCGTCGTCCCACGGAATAAACCCGCCGTGGCGGATATAACCGAGCATCGACCCGCCGCAGATGAAGTAGCCGATATCCAGTTTTCGGCAGATGCGGTCAAATTCTTCAAGGAGCAACAAGTCCACCTTTTGGATGGTCTTGATTTGTTTTTCAAGCGCCGGCGTTAGGGTTGCCGTCCACGGCGAGAAATCGCCGGGGCAGGGAAGTTCCATCCCGTTAAAGGGGATTTTTTGCAGCGGGAACATCTTGTCTTCCCACGACAGTTCGCTTTTAGCGAACACCACACGCATAATGCGATGGGCGTTTTCGGAATGGTTGTATTTTTGCGCGATGCGTTGCACTCGCGCGTATTCACGGCGAGGCGAGCGCCAACCGTAAAAAAGCTTGCGCGCCGCAAAGCGGAAAAAGCGTTCTTTCGTCGAAGAATAGCTGTGGCAAGAGCACACGCGCGCATACCGCAGGTTGGCGCGTTTCATCCGGCGCAGGTGAGCGCAGTAGAGGTCGAACCCGTCGGGTAACCGGTCAAACGGTGCGAGCAAAATCCAAAAGTTTTGCTCCATAGCCACTTCGTCGCCCGCTTCCACATCACCGATTTGTGCGGCGATGCCTAAACGGACAAGGCGCTGCGGGATATTGGTCTTGCCGATGTATTCGTCCAAAATAAGACCGCGGTCGGTTGCTTCCCGGCGCAGAATGGACATCAGTTTTTCGTAATCGTCCCGAAGCAGTCCGATATCGCCCGAGAGTGTATCCTGAGCGGGAATAAAAGCGTTATAGTGCACCGCACCGACGAGGGTGGGCCCGTAGGCAAAATAGGTCAATCCGTTTTCGGTGCAGATGTCGTCAATGATTTTCAGGATTTTGGTTTTCGCCTCGTTCAAAACGGAATCGTTATAGTGTATGAGGCTTCCTTTTTGACATTCAAGCGTGTAGTTCATAGCGTTTGTTTACCTCTCAGTACAAAGCATAGAGATTCGCTTAGTAGGTTCGATATACCTATTAGATATACCATATATAGGGTAAGTATACTATATCCGACAGAAAATTACAATGGGATTTTGCATTTTTTTATTACAAAACTGTTATTTTTACCTATTATATTAGAAAAATAGCCTCAGCCAACTTGTGCTGAGACTATTTTTAACCCATTCTATCCGATTTCAGCCGTTGGTCGTAAAGGTTTGGCAACACGTTTGACCGGCTTTGGTGGCGGAAGAACCGTCGATTTTGACCTCTTTCGCGTGGCAAATCCCGCTTTGGTTATAGACACACGTTTCTGCGGTGCAGTCAATGGGCATTTGTCGGTTGGGAGTCGTGTAGGTGCGGAAACTGTTTTGCGCGCCGCCGCCCAGAAAGGCGCTGAACGAGGCACAGCAGGTATCCACGCATCCTTGGGCGTGGTTTCCGCTTACCCGAATTTCCGGGCGACAGCAAAGACCGTGCTCATTACTGGAACAATGCGCCACGTCACATTTCAATTTTGTCAAATCAGAACACCTCTTTTTATGGTTTTAACGCCGATGCGTCACTCATAGTGTGTTCTGAAACGAGCGAATTTATACGGATTTTTCGCTTTTTTTCGTGCGAATTTTTTTGAGAATTCGGTTATAAAGCCAAATTCCGAGCAAACTGCACCCGCCGGTTGCGATGAAAATAATTGCCGCCGTCTTGTAATCGCCTGCCACCAAAAAGTGTCCGCCGACGGTGGACGATATCACCGACGGAATACGCGCAATCATAGAAATACCGAGAAATTCGGGCAAGGTCACTTTGGATAGCGGCGCAAAAAAGGTGAGCACGTCTTTCGGTGTTCCGGGAATGAAAAACAAGAGAAAAAGGAGACGTTTGATGCGGGTTTCAGACTGAAAAAGCCGCGATTCATACAGTTTGTCTACGTCAAAATACAAGTCGAGCACCGCGCGTCCGAAGCGACGCACCAGCCAAAATACCGCCGCCGACGCGAGAAAAATCCCAAGCAGACACAGAAACGTGCCGCGCACCGCGCCGAACAGGTATCCCGCGCTGATTTCCATCAGTTCTCCGGGGAGGAGGGGAAGGAAGATTTGCAGCATTTGAAAGAGCAAGAAGACAAGCGAGGCCGCTACGCCGAAACTTTCGATATACGTGCGAAAATCGGTGCTGTCGGTGCCGGCAAAGAATTTCCAAAAGACAACGGTTAGCAAAACGGTGAGCGCCAACAACGCCACGAGTGACACAGCGGTGACGATACGCCGCCGGCGAAGCGTGTTGCGGTTTTGGTTCATCAGCAAACCTCCTTTGACGGAACGGAACGTGTGGGAAAGGATGACCCCAGTGTAACGCAAATGGAATAAAAATGCAATTCTTTTTTGACTTTTTCGGTTTTTTTTGAAAAAACGCTTGCAATCAGTAGAGAAGTGGTGTATACTCTAACCGAACACCAAACAATATAAAATTAATATTTTGTATAGTTGAGGGGAGAAGAAATAGGCAAAATAGGGGTTTTCGGGCGGATTTTGCGGTTTTTCTGTGATTTTTTATCTTTTGAACCCGTTTTCCTCTCATTTCCCGTTAAACCCCACAAACCGCATTTCTGCTGATTTCTTGTGGCGCGTGTGTATACGATACACTGTTTTTGTCCAAACTTGTCTGTGGCGATTCCAACGACTTTGTTTGATGAATTCTTCCGTTGTCGTTGTTCTGTCGGACGGGTTTTCGGCAAATTACCACTTTCGTCAGGATAGCCGAAATCGACCTCTGCTCTGGAGCCGATAGAAATTTCCCAATCGATGCCTGGGTCATTTTGTTCGTTTCTATCGGACGGCAATTTTACGATTTTCCGCGGTTTTAAGCGGTTTTTCGGAACATCTGCACAAACGGCGAAAATCCGTGGAAAAAATCGTAATAACGAATTATCAAGATGCGGACACCGCACAGCGCGAAACTTTTAGCGACGACACGCCGCCGGTCATGGGTCGCCATCGGTTATGACCGGATTTTCTTGATTTTCTCGCTGTACGACGTGGCGAAAAACGACGGCAAACCCGTTGAAAATCCGTCGTCCCCGCACACGAAATTCTCCCCTTTGTTTCCTACTTTTCAACCGTGAAACTGTTTCACAAAGAAAGGAGTTTTCTCTATGAGAAAAGAATACCTGGCGGAATGTTCGCCGATTTTGCGCGATTATTTCGGTTATATTGAAGTAGTCAAAGGACGTTCGTCCGGCACGGTGAACGAATATTTTGTGGATATTCGCGCCTTTTTGCGCTTTTTTCAGCGGCAAAAAGGGCTTGTCCCCCCTACCCTGCCGCTCGAGGAAATTCCGATTGATACGGTCGATGCGGAACTGTTGAAACAAGTCACATTGCTCGACGTGTACGAGTATATGAACTATGTGAAAAACGAGCGCGGCAACTCAAACGCGACCCGCGCGCGCAAAGCCACGTCACTTCGGACGTTTTTTCACTATTTGACCGACGTGACCCATCAGTTGCCGCAAAACCCGGTGCAAAATTTGGATACCCCGAAAAAGAAAAAAGCGCTGCCGAAATATTTGACGGTGGAGCAGTCCATTGAACTGCTTCGCAACGTATCGGGCAAGTTTTCCGAGCGGGATTATTGTATGCTCACCATTTTCCTAAACTGCGGGTTGCGCCGCGCGGAACTGGCGGGTCTCAACTTGTCGGACATCGGTTCCGACCGCTCGCTGCGTGTGCGCGGCAAGGGCAACAAAGAGCGAATTTTGTACTTAAACGATGCGTGTATGGACGCGATTTCCCGCTACTTAAAGGTGCGGCCGGTAGAGGGTGTGAAAGACAAAGACGCACTCTTTTTAAGTCGCCTGAAAAGCCGTATCACCCTGCAAGGAGTACATTACGTGGTCAAGGGGTATTTACAACACGTGGAGGGCGCGGAAAACCTTTCCACCCACAAACTACGCCACACCGCGGCGACGCTGATGTATCAGCAGGGCGGCACGGACATCCGCGTGCTCAAAGACATTTTGGGGCACGAAAACCTCGGCACGACGGAGATTTACACCCACTTGTCGTCTGAGCAAGTACGCGAAGCCATCGAGCACAACCCGCTCGCCAACCTCCACGTCGCTCCAAAAGACGAGGAAGATTAAATTACAAAAAAGACCGCAAAAGGCCGGGAGTTCGCAAGGAATATATTCCTTACGAACTCCCGGCCAAGCGGTCTTTTTTTATGCTCGTTTATTCCGTTGTTTCCGCAAGGCGGCAAATCGCCGCGTACACTTCCTCCCACGTGTTTGCGCGGGTCATCCCGTTCGCTTCCGCGTCAAAATCGCGGTTATACGGCGCGGGAAACAAGATTTTTTCATAGTCGCCGCCGACGAGGTTGTGCACCCCGTCGTCCACCAGCACGTCGCCTTTCACCATCTGTTTGCGGTGGGTGAAAATGTACTGTCGCCACGGCAAAAACGGGTAATACTTGAACAGCGTTCCCTCTAACTTTTCAATAGCGATTTTATAGTGGGTGTTGGTAACAACAAACACCTCGTGGCCGTCGTCAAGCAAGCGTTTAATGGCTTCCGGCCCGCCGGGAATGGGCTTCAATCCGTCATACAGTTCCGGGTCGAACTCGGAGGAAAGCACCTGCTCGGGCGTGAGCATCGGATACGCTTTGGTCATATCCCATTCGCGCACGTCGTCGTAGGACACGTTTACGCCGTATTTCTT
>JAZRYM010000005.1:0-14241 GCA_045600765.1 Acutalibacteraceae bacterium
GCCAACTGCGCGATTTGATGGAGCAAAAGCCCGTTGTGGTACCGAAGTTCGATTTTGTCACCAATGACCGCCGAGAGGGAGAGGGAACGCTCATTGAACGCAAGGACGATGAGATTATCATTTTAGAGGGTATTCACGCGCTCAACCCCGCGGTGACCGGCGAAAGCGACGATTTTACCACCCGCATCTATATCAGTGTGCGTACCCGTATTGCCGACAAGAATGATGTGGAGATGCACCCGATGATGGTGCGCCTGATGCGCCGGATGCTTCGCGACAAGCTGACCCGCGGCCGCGAAATCTCCGGCACGCTCAATATGCTGGACAGCGTAAAAAACGGCGAAGACAAGTACATTATGCCCTATAAATACCGGGCGAATTTTGAGTTTGATACTTTCCTTAAATTTGAGCTGAATGTCTATAAGGGTCTGTTGGGTGACGATGTGGCGGAGCTTGCCAAAACGGATGAGCGCCTTTTGGATATGGCGCGAATTCTCAGCGAATTAGACCCGATGTCAACCGACCATATTCCCGCCGACTCGCTCATTCGTGAGTTTATCGGCGGCAGCTCGTTTGTGTACTGAAAAAGGAGGTGGCGGGAGTGCCGCAACAACCGAATACGAAGCGCAAACCCGCCGCCAAATCCGCAGGCAAAAAGCCGCAAAATGCCATTTCCAGAGGTGCGGTTGCCGCGTGCCCTTACGCGAAAAAATGCGGCGGGTGCCAACTGCAAAATATGGACTATGAGCGGCAACTGGCGTTTAAGCAAAGCCGCGTCGTGTCGCTTTTAGGGCGCTACGCCCACGTTTCGCCCATCCTCGGGATGGACGAGCCGTACCACTACCGCAACAAGGTGCAGGCGGCGTTCGGGCTGACCCGCTCGGGCAAAGTGGTCTCCGGCGTGTATCAGGCGGCGAGCCACCGCATTGTCAACGTCGATTCGTGCCTCACCGAAGACACGGTGGCGGACACGATTATTACCGACATCCGCGAAATGCTCCCCGATTTCGGAATTTTGCCGTATAACGAGGATAGCCGCAAAGGCTTTCTCCGTCACGTGCTCGTCAAACGCGGGTTTGCAAGCGGGCAGGTGATGGTGGTGCTTGTCGGTGCGACCGCCGTGTTCCCGCAAAAGCGGAAATTCTGCGACACGCTTTTGAAAAAACACCCGGAAATCACCACCGTCGTCTTTAACCAAAACGCCCGCGATACCAGTATGCTTTTAGGCGAGCGGGAAGAGGTGCTTTTCGGCGACGGGTATATCGAAGATACCTTGTGCGGGTGCCGATTTCGCATTTCCGCCAAGTCGTTTTATCAGATTAACCCCGTGCAGACGGAAAAACTGTACGGCACGGCGATGAAATTCGCCAACTTAAAACCCACCGACACGGTGCTGGATGCCTATTGCGGTGTCGGCACCATCGGACTTGTCGCCGCGAAGCAGGCGGGGCAGGTGATTGGTGTTGAGGTGAACCCCGACGCGGTCAAAGATGCGCGGCGCAACTGCCGCTTAAACGGCGCGGAAAACGCGACCTTTGAGCAGGGCGATGCCGGCGAATGGATGACCGCCGTCGCCGCCGAGGGTGCAAAAGTGGACGTGGTGTTTATGGACCCGCCGCGCGCCGGAAGCGACCTGCCGTTTCTCAAAGCGCTGTGTACGCTCGCGCCCGAACGGGTGGTGTATATCTCCTGCAACCCCGAAACGCAGGCGCGCGACCTGCGCTATCTCACCACCCACGGCTATAAAGTCAAAAAAATCCAACCGGTCGATATGTTCCCGCATACGAGCCATATCGAATGTGTGGCGATGTTGTCACGAAATAAAGGATAGTCGAGCTATGCCCAATATCGTTACAAGTATCCGCATCGTTTGTGCGGCGTTACTCATCCTTTGCCCGACGTTTTCAACGTGGTTTTATGCGGTGTATCTCCTCGGCGGTGTCAGTGATGTGCTTGACGGATTTGTGGCAAGACGGTCTGGAAAAGAAACGCCGCTCGGTGCGCGATTGGATACGCTTGCCGACGTGGTTTTTACGGCGGTCGTCGTCCTAAAAGTGGTGCGGACGGTAAATCTTCCGCTGTGGCTTCTCGTTTGGATTGTCGGCATTGCCGTTATCAAATGTCTTAATATTATCCGCGGTTTTGTTTTGCGTAAACGGTTTGTTTCGGAACACACGGTGCTGAACAAACTGTGCGGCGTGCTTTTGTTTATTATTCCGCTTTGTATCGGTTGGGTTCCGTGGCAACCGGTCGAGGTGCTGATAGTTCTGACTTGCGGCGTGGCAACAGTTGCCGCGGTGCAGGAGGGGCGGTATATCTGCGCGGGAAAAGAAGTTCAATAGATAGGTTCCCGCATACAAGCCATATCGAGACAATGGTATGGACGTTTTTGAAAATGGGTAGGAGGTTGATACGATGAAAATTTTGAGCACGATGAGAAAACTGTATTTGTCTCTTTTCGCAAGAAAAGATTCTATGGAGTTTTTTTGGAAAACGCGACACAAGGCGCTTGAAGGAAGAGGTATTTCCAAAATGCTTGCACAACTGAAATACTATAAACTTCAACGATATCATGGCGCCTATATTCCTTTGTCGGCACAGTTTTTGGGCAAAGCGATTTTCCCTCACGGAATCGCCGGAGTCTTCATTTCTGCCGGAGCGAAAATCGGGAAAGATTGCATTATTTATCAGCAGTCCACCATCGGCTCCAATACCTTGCCGGGGAGCAAGTCGATTGGCAGTCCCACCGTGGGAGACAATGTGTTTGTGGGAGCCGGCGCAAAGATTATCGGCAATGTAAAGGTCGGCAATCATGTGCGTGTAGGCGCAAACTGTATCGTTACGAAAGATATTCCGGATAATTGTACGGTGGTTATGGGCGCACCCCGCGTGATTGTGCATGAAGAGGGGTTAGTCAACGAATTTGTATCCTATGACACGTATTCGACGCAGGATACGCCGACCGTTGAGTAAACCTGTTTTTGCGGACAAACCGGGCGTAGATGCCGGCTACGGGTTCGGCGGTGATGCCGACCGCGAGATGACCTGCGAGCCGGTGTAATTGGCGGGCGACCATATGATTTACGAAATGCTGCCGGAGGAATGCGGCGCACTTGTGAAAGAATTTGTGGATAAACTGTAATTTGCATTGGATATGAACGTCGAAAATAAACGAAAATAAATTAAAAAAATTCAAATTGGGGGTTGACAATAATATGATACGTGCGAAAATTTTAACAGACAGACAGACAGACAGACAGACAGACAGACAGACAGACAGACAGACATCTAAACAATATCCTTTTGTAGATATTGTCAAGTATGTTTGCGCTTTATTAGTGGTTGCTATACACGTAGCTCCGCTGGAATCGTATACTTCTAATTTGTTGATTTCCTATCTGAATTATGCCATCACACAGTATGTCGCTCGTATAGGCGTACCGTTTTACTTTGCCGCAGCAGGGTTTTTTCTGTTTAGAAAGATTGATTTTGACCACTTTGATATTTCGATTACTAAAAACTATACTCTTCGGCTGTTACGAATGCTCGGTGTGTGGACAGTGTTGCTTTTTGTTGGAAGCAAGGGACATCTTTGGTATATTGGAGGGCTTGCGGTTGCGGTATGCTTGTTGACATTTTTGCTATTCAAAAAAGTGTCGCTGACTAAAATGATAGGGATAGCCGCCGCATTATATTTGATAGGTTTGCTGGGCGATTCGTTTTATGGGCTTTTGGCTCCGTTGCAAAATTTCACACTTACTGAGTATGCGATTAAGGGTTATTTCAAAGTTTTTGAAACCACCCGAAACGGTTTGTTTTTCGGGTTCCCTTTTCTCTTGCTCGGTGGAGTAATTGAAAAAAAGAACATTTCTATCAAGCCGATTTATGCTTTTATCGGATTTTGTCTTTCTATGTTGGCGCTGTTAGGTGAAGCGATTTTCGTAAGATTTGAGGATTTTACGAGAGGTATGGGCGCTGATATGTATCTGTGTTTAGTACCGGTCACTTTCTTTTTACTTCTGTTTTCTGTCAATGTATCGCTTAAATCGAGAGGGATTTACAAAAGATTGAGAAATATCGGAATTATCGTTTATTTTTCTCATCTGTTTTTCTATTTTGGAGTATCTTGTGGGTTTAAGGTGTTAAACAAGCTGTTTTCTGTGAATATTGACAATTCTCTCCTAAGTTATTTTCTGACTTGTGTATTGGCAACGGTTGCCGGGATTCTTATTGACTGGTTATCGAGAAAAGAAAAATTCTCCTTTTTGAAATATCTTTACTCTTGATTGACCGTTGTATTGTGTGATGATGCACGACAAAGAATTACTCGCCGCACGGTTTTTGCAAAATGAGGACAAGCTGTTCTTTTGAGAAAGGAATTGTATGTGTACGAGTATTGTCTCCAACCGCAAGAAAACGATTGTCGGGTGGAATTTGGATATTTTGGACATGGAACACCGCGTGACGGTGACGGACGGCGGTGTGTTTATCGAGGTGTATGACAAGACCGAGGGGTGGATGCCGCTGTTCGGCGCGAACAGTCGCGGCGATTTTGTGGGAATGCCCACCTGCTGGCCTTTCGACGAGCGAAGTGACCCGCGCGGTGCGGGCGAGAATGTTATTTTGCTCGATATCGACCTGCTGACACAGAAAAAGACCTTTTCGCAGATAAAAGAAATCGCCGAAACGAAACCGGTGGGAAGCGTGCCGGGTGTCACGTTTATGTCGGCGCTGTCCGACCGTGACGGCAACGTGTTACACATAGTTCCCGGGCAGGGGGTAAAGTATTACGAAAAGCCGACCTATCAAGTGCTGACGAATTTTTCGCCGTTCAAAATGGACGCGGAAACGCACCCGTGGATGGGGTGGGACAGGTATCAGACAGCGACAGAGAAACTCCAAAATGCGGCGGACGATTTTGATGTTGCCGACTGCTTTTCACTTTTGAAAGCGGTGTCCCAAACGGTGTGTCCTACGGTGGTGTCGATGGTGTACGACGTGACCGAGCGCAAGGTTTACTGGTGCGAACACCGGCAGTGGGACAACATCCACGAAAAAGCGTTTGATGACAAGTAGGATTGAGGAAAAACAATGATACAAACGAAACGACTGCGGCTGTATCCCGCGAGCGATGCGGAGATGTTGCGACAGATTGAAGAAACGCCCGCGCCGGAACTGAAAGCCGCTTACGGCGAAATGCTTGCGGGCGCGACAGCGCACCCCGACGAGCGGGAATGGTATGTGCTTTGGAATATCGAATTGACCGACACGCCGGGCACGGTGGTGGGCAACCTCTGCTTTCACGGAGCGCCGACAAACGGCGTGGTGGAACTCGGTTACGGCACGAATCCCGGGTTTGAGGGGTGCGGATATATGACCGAAGCGGTAACCGCCGTTTCTGCGTGGGCGGCGGCGCAACCGGGCGTATCACGCGTAGAGGCGGAAACCGCGCCGGATAATGCGGCATCCATTCGCGTGCTTCAAAAAGCCGGTTTTGTACCGACCGGCACGGTGGGCGACGAGGGCCCGCGTTTTGTGTGGAGGGGAGAAAAATGCAACTGAAAAACACTCTGCTCGTTGTCAAAGACGTGGAAAAAGCAAAGCGGTTTTACTGCGACGTGTTCGGCTTTTCCGTTTTGCAGGACAACGACGGCAATCTTCTTTTGACCGATGGATTGGCGCTGCAAGACGAAGCGATTTGGCGCGGGTTTTTAGGGCGCGACATTACGCCGAAAAACCACGCCTGCGAACTGTATTTTGAGGAAGCGGATTTGGATGCGTTTCTTGAAAAGTTGGAGCGGCTGTACCCCGACGTGGAGTACGTTCATCGCAAAATGACCCACCGCTGGGGTCAAACGGTCACCCGTTTTTATGACTTGGACGGGAATTTAATCGAAGTCGGTACGCCGATGTAAAAGAGGGGAACGAAATGACCATTCGCTACGCGACCCGCGAGGATGCGGGAAAAGTCCTTGCGTTTATAAGAGAACTCGCCGCCTATGAAAAAATGGAAAACGAAGTGGTGGCAACCGAAGACCTGCTTTGCGAGTGGGTATTCGACAAGAAAAAAGCGGAAGTGATTTTCGCCGTGGAAGACGGAAAGGAAGTCGGTTTTGCGCTGTTTTTCCATAATTTTTCCACCTTTCTCGGGTGTGCGGGAATTTATCTTGAAGATTTGTATGTGAAACCGGAATACCGCGGGCGCGGCTTCGGTAAGGCGCTTATGAAACGGCTTGCCGCGATTGCCAAAGAGCGCGGTTGCGGGCGACTTGAATGGTGGTGCCTCGACTGGAATAAACCGAGCATCGACTTTTATCTGTCGCTCGGGGCACAGCCGATGAACGACTGGACGGTGTACCGTGTGACGGGTGATGCTTTGTCCGACCTTGCGACGGCTTGCGACCCTGACAAATAACGACCGTCCGTTTCTTTTGAAATGGATACAAGAACATGATGAGATAATGAGGTGTAACAATGGAATTTGATATTTTGTACGCACTCCAAAACCTGCGGTGCGAGGTGCTGGACAAACTGATTTTGGGGCTGACGTGGCTTGTCGGCGACTATGGGCACTTGTGGGCGATTGTCGGCGCGGTGATGCTCTTTTTCAAGAAAACCCGCACCTGCGGTATCGCGGTGCTCGTGTCCTATGTGCTGGTGTTTATCGGCGGGCAATATGTGCTGAAAGACCTGATTGCGCGGGAGCGACCGTGTGTGATTGACCAAACGGTGGAACTGATTGTCGCTCGCAAAACAAGCTATTCCTGCCCGTCCACCCACACGGCGTGGGCGTTCGCGGCGGCGACTTCCATTTTCCTGCATTTCAAAAAGTGGGGAATCGCGACCTTTGTTGTGGCGGCGGTCATCGGGTTTTCGCGGATGTATCTGTTTATGCATTTTCCGACCGACGTGCTGTTTGGCGCGGTGCTCGGCGCGGCGTTTGCCGTCGGCACCTATTTCCTCATAAAAGCGTTTCGCAAGAAAGCGCCCGCAAACGGGGAGAGCGCGTCATGACGGTTAAGGAGATTGAAGCGCGGCTCTTTTCGATGAAAGACGCGTCTTACGCCGCGTTTCAGGCAAAACTGATGCCGACGGTGGACCCTGCGCGTATCATCGGTGTGCGCACACCGCTTTTGCGGCAGTTTGCAAAAGAATTGCATAAAGCGGGGGACAACGCCGCGTTTTTGGCGGCACTTCCGCATCGGTATTATGACGAATATAATCTCCACGGGTTTCTTTTGTGTGAGAATAAGGACTACACCGCCACGGTGAAAGCGGTGGATGCGTTTTTGCCGTATGTGGACAACTGGGCGACGTGCGATTTGCTGTCGCCGAAGGTGTTTAGAAAGCATCGCGCCGAACTGAAAGCGGACATTGACCGCTGGATGGCGAGTGACCGCGTGTATACCGTGCGGTTCGGCATTGAAATGGCGATGAGCCACTTTTTGGACGAGGATTTTGACCCGACTTTTCTCGAAAAGGCTGCCGCGTTGCGATTTGACGAATATTATGTTAAGATGATGGTGGCGTGGTATGTGGCGACTGCGCTCGCCAAACAATGGGATGCAACACTTCCGCTGTTGACGGCGGGCAAATTGGACGAGTGGACACACAACAAATCCATTCAAAAAGCGGTGGAGAGTTACCGCGTTACCGATGAGCAAAAGGCGTATTTACGCACGCTGAAACGAAAGGGGAAACGACCGTGACGAACGAGGAGTTGAAAAGGGAAAATGAGGAATTGACCGAAGAATTGCAGAAGATTCAAGAGCAAAAACGGCTGTATGAGCGCGCCGTGCTTGAAATGTGTTGGGCGTTGGCGGGAACGGTTGACGCGAAAGACCCCTACACGAACGGTCACTCCGAGCGTGTCGCTGATTATACGCGGCTGCTCGCGAAGAAGATGGGCATTCCGAACAATCAGCAGAAAGACCTCTATTATACCGCCTTGCTGCACGATATCGGCAAAATCGGCATCCCGAACGAAATTCTCAATAAGCCGACGCGGTTGACGAATGAGGAATTCCAAACGATTCGTAACCACACGGTCTTCGGTGACCAGATTTTAGGGCGAATTATTTCTATGCCCACTCTCTCGGTTGCCGCGCGCTCGCACCACGAGCGGTACGACGGCAGCGGGTATCCCGACGGGCTTTCCGGGGAGGAAATCCCGCTTGCCGCGCGGATTGTGGCGGTGGCGGACTGCTACGATGCGATGACGTCGGTGCGTTCCTATTCGGGCGTTCGTCCGCAAGCGGACGTGCGCGCCGAAATCGAAAAGGGCGCGGGTACGCAGTTTGACCCGCTGGTTGCCGAGAAAATGCTCGAAATCATCGACGAGGACACCGCTTACGAACTCCACGCATAAAGAGGGGATTTTTTGTGATTTATACCGTGACCTTAAACCCGGCGATTGACCATTTTGTGAGCTTGCCGACCTTTGCGGCGGGCGGGCTTTCCCGCGCGGAAACGGAGGAGTTTTCGTTCGGCGGAAAAGGGGTCAACGTGTCGCGGGTGCTGAAAGAACTGGATGTGCCGTCGGTGACACTCGGGTTTGTTGCCGGGTTTACCGGCGATGCGCTGGAAGCGGGATTGCGCGCGCAGGGACTTTCGGTCGACTTTCTCCGCGTGGCGGGGCAAACGCGCGTGAATACGAAAATTTCCGCCCAGACGGAAACGGAACTGAACGGTGTCGGCCCGACGGTGACTGCGGCGGATTTTGCGGCGCTGTGCGATAAGGTCGGTGCGCTTGCGGCGGGGGACACGCTTGTGCTGTCCGGTTCGCTTGCCAAAGGGCTTTCGGCAAATGCGTATGCCCGCCTTGCCGCCGCCGCAAAAGACGGCGTGCGCGTGGCGGTGGATACGGCAGGCGAACCGCTCAAAGAAGCGCTTGCGGCGAAGCCGTTTCTCATTAAACCGAACGAAGCGGAGTTGCGCGCGCTGTGCGATAGCGCGAACGGCGACCCGCTGACCATGGCGAAACGGGCGCAGGAAATGGGCGCACGCAACGTGCTTGTTTCCCGCGGAGCGGCGGGTGCGCTCCTTTTGACCGAGGACGGCGACGTGGTTGCGTGTGCCGCGCCGCAAGGCGTGGTGAAAAGCACCGTCGGCGCGGGAGATTCGCTTTTAGCGGGCTTTTTGGCGGTGTTGGACAACGAAAAATCGCCTGCCGATGCGCTTCGCTTCGGCGTGGCGGTCGGGAGTGCGACCGCGTTTTCGGTCGGGCTTGCGAAAAAAGAGGACATCGACGCGGTGCTTGCCGCGAGGACATAAGGAGGACAGAATGAAGATTGAAACCTTGTCCCTTACCGACGGGGAACTGACCTATTTTCGTTTCGGAACGGGGAGCACGCCGTTCGTCATTCTTCCGGGAATGAGCCTCAAACCGATTGCCAATTCCGCATCCGCGATTGCGGGAGCGTATCACCGCTTTGGCGGGGACTTTGGCGGGATTGCGTTTGACTACAAAACGCCCGTCGCGGACAACGCGACCCCGCGCGACTTTGCCGCCGATATTGCGGCGGCGCTCGACGCGCTCCATATTAAAAACGCCTGCGTGTTCGGCGCGTCGCTCGGCGGTATGGTCGCTTTGTGGCTTGCGATTGACCGACCTGACCTTGTGGGCAAATTGGTGCTCGGCTCTACCACCGCAAAAACGCCGGAGACGGGCAAAACCACGATGCACGCCTGGGCGGCACTTGCCGCAAAGCGCGAGGTGGCGGCGCTCAACCGCGCGGTGTGGGGAACGCTGTATACCAAGGCGTATCTTGACAAATGGGCGGACGCGTTCACCTATCTTGAAAAGGACGGAACGGATGCGGAGTGCGACCGCTTTGTTGCGCTGTCGCGCGCGGTGTGTGCGATGGATGCGGAAGCGGAACTTTCCAAAATCACCTGTCCGACATTGGTGCTCGCGGCGGGTGAGGATGCGATTTTCCCGCCCGCGTGTTCTAAGGCGATTGCCACCGCCGTCGGCGCGGAATATTTCGAGTATGAGGGCTATTGTCACAGCGTGTTTGACGAGGCCCCCGACTACAAAGACCGCTTGATGGCGTTTTTCAAAAATTAGTTTATTTTCCCTGATTATTGAGGTATATAGAGGTGACCTATGAAACGAAGACGACTATTCAAAACGGGTTTGGATTTTTTGATGATGACCGTCGGTGCTTGTATCGCGGCTTTTGCCATTGAGGAATTTTTGGTTCCCTGCACTATTTTAGACGGCGGCATTATCGGTATCAGCATTATGATAAACCACCTGACCGACGTGCCGTTTTGGCTGTTGACCTTACTGCTCAACCTGCCGTTTTTGTTGTTTGGGGCAACGCGACTCGGAAAGGGATTTATTTTGAAATCCGCGTATTCTATGGCGGTATTCTCTCTGTTTGCCGCCTTGTTTGAACCGCTTGTCAACGTGACGGAGGATGCGTTGCTGGCGGTCTGCTTCGGCGGTTTGTTGCTCGGTATTGGCGTGGGACTGGTTATCCGCTTCGGTGGGTGTTTAGACGGCACGGAAACGGTGGCGATTTTGTTGAACCGTCGGCACAAATTGCCGGTGGGGAAAGTAGTGTTGGCGTTTAATGTTTTGATTTACGCCGTGGCGGGATATCTGTTCGGGATAGACCGTGCCATGTACAGTTTGCTTACCTATTTCATCACATCCCGTATTTTGGATGCGGTAGAAACGGGATTTGAGCAAACAAAAGCCGCTATGATTATTACCAACGATGCCAAAGAAATCGCTTCGCTGATTTACAGTCGTTTAGGACGTACGGTGACATTGATGGAGGGCGAAGGTCTTGTCAGCGGCAAAAAGACGGTGTTATACTGTGTGCTGACCCGTTTTGAATTGCGCGACCTAAGAGCAATTATTGATGATGTAGATTCCTCGGCGTTTGTGGTGGTTAGCGATGTGTCGGAAATTATCGGCAACCATATCAAACAGTCCGGCGATTTAGACGAATTGGAATCGGTATCCGAAAAAAATTGTGAAGAAACAAAGGAGTGTTGACAATGACAAACGAGACGTTGGAAGTGTTAAAAACGCGCCGTGCGGTGCGCCGCTATTTGCCGAAACAGGTGGAGCGGGAAAAACTGGATGCCGTGCTCGAAGCGGGCACCTTTGCGCCCACCGCGATTGGACGGCAGGCAATCAAAATCATCGCGTTGCAAGACCCCGAAGCGGTCGCCGCGGCGGACGAACTCAACCGCCAAGTGCGCGGCGGCGATTTGCGCCCGTATTACGGTGCGCCGACGGTGATTTTGGTGCTCGCGACCGACGAGTCGTATACGCCCGAACTGGACGGTGCGGCGGTGTGTATGAATATGCTCAACGCCGCCCATTCGCTTGGACTTGCCTCTTGCTGGATTCATCGGTGCGGCGGGATGTTTGAACTGCCCGAGGGGAAAGAATTGCTCAAAAAATGGGGTTTTACCGAGCATTTGACCGGCATCGCCTCGTTGGCGCTCGGTTACGCCGACGGCGAGGACCCCGCGCCCGCACCGCGCCGTGAAGGCTATTGCACGGTGATTTGACGGGATTTTTGTATGGTTAAGGAGTGGGAAAGATGAGTGCCGATAAACGGTGGAAGCGCCAATCGCATTTGCTTTCGGCGGATGAATACGTTTGCCCGTATTGCGGTTTTGTGGCGGATAAACCGACACCGATTTGCCCGCATTGTCACGAGGAGGTGGCGGGTGTCGCTTCCGATACCGGTTGGGTGGACGATATGGAACTGCTTAATCTCTTTATGAAATAACGGCAGATGTGCCTTGTGCGTCCCAAAGGTTTTGACAAAATTTTCACCCTTTTTTCGCCCTCGCATACGCTGATAGTAACACAAAGCGGAAAGCGAGGGGTGCGAATGTGTAAAAGCAGAACGAGTGTCGGCGCACTTGCCGCCGCGTTTGGCGCGGGGCTGTTGGTCGCCACGGTGTTGCCCATTAAAGTGACGTTGTTCATTTTGGCGGCGGCGCTGATTTTGCTGGGGTGTTCCTCCCGCCGCTGACCGCTGTGCAAAGGAGGGCGGAAAAATGAAAATCGTCGTAATCAAAGGGTCGCGCTTTACGGCGGGATTGCTTCGAAAATGGTTTCATATTCCGAAAACAAACGATACTTAACAGAAACGCCCCACGGGAGTGGGGCGTTTTCGTTGACTTTTTTCCTGTTTTATGGTATGATACCCCTTGTACTTTCATAAACTTGTACGAGGGGATACCTATGGGAATTTTCGATATATTTTTGATTGGCGTGGCGCTGTCGATGGATGCGTTTTCCGTCTCCGTCTGCAAAGGACTTTCGGTCAAAAAGGCGCAGTGGAAGCACTTGGCGCTTTGCGGCGCCTATTTCGGCGGGTTTCAGTTTTTGATGCCGGTGCTCGGCTACTACCTCGGCTCGTGGTGCGTGGGATTTATCGAAAAAATCGACCACTGGGTGGCGTTCGGGTTGCTGGCGCTCATCGGACTCAATATGATACGCGAGGCGCTTTTCGACAAGGAAGAAGAGTCGGTGGATGCCTCGTTCGCCGTGCCGGTGATGTTGTCGTTGGCGCTTGCCACCAGTATTGATGCGCTCGCGGTGGGAGTGACCTTTTCGCTGCCGTCCGCGGGTGACGTCAACGTGTGGTTTGCCGCCGCACTCATCGGCGTGACCACCTTTGTTCTGTCGGCGCTCGGCGTGAAACTGGGGAGCAAGGTGGGCGAAAAGTTCGAGAAAGCCGCATCCGTCGTGGGCGGCGCGGTGCTTGTGCTCCTCGGGCTGAAAATTCTGTTGACCGATTTGGGGGTTATTTCCCTGCCGTTTTGACGGATTGTATCACAAATATTTTGAAAAACTAAATCTTGTGGATATGTGCGGGGTAGTTTGACTGCCCCGCACAATATTTTGTGTATTCATTTATATTTTTCGTCAAAACTCACAAAAGAAACAAAAGGGGTTTGTGCATTTTTCGCGAGGTTCGACAAAGTTCCGCAAATTGTGAAAAAACGGTTGACAAAAAGCGCAATTTTATGGTACTATGTCCGTGTCAAAACTGAATGATTTGCCAATATAGATTCGAATATCGGAACGCTGTTCCAAAGGCTCGAATGTTTCTACCGTGAAGCCGTAATTCACGATTATTGGTCTCTTGATATTCTTGCGCTATGTTGGCAAACAGACTGGTTTTCAGTCTGTTTTTTTGTTTTTTCGGAGGGCTTGCCATCGCGATTGTTATCTTTGCACTGTGGCGTCCTCGCTCGGCAATCCTCAGCAGTTTCATTTTCGGTGGATTGTATATCATCTGTGTGTATATTCCGGGACTTTCGAGTGCCGCAAAAGAACTTATTAAAATGTTGCCGTACATCGTGACCATTGTGGTGTTGGTGGTAACCAGTTTGCGTAAAAAACGCGAATATCAACCGCCGGCAAGCCTCGGACTTTCGTATTTCCGCGAAGAACGGTAACGCCGTTACGGTGCGCGTGTAAAAGGTAAGCACCTGTCAGATTTGTTTTGGCAGGTGCTTTTTCCGAAAAGCGTGTAACTTTTTTGAAATTGTCAGGGTGTTTTGTATAGAAACCCCTTAAAAATCACACGAACAGCAAAAAGGAGAGATAGACTATGGCTGGTGGAAACGGAAACGCAACGCAAAAACAAAATTTGACGCCGGAACAAGAAAAACAACAAGTGGAGTATTTGAAAAAGCTTGCCCAGTTCATACATAACGTCGACAGTATAACAAAAGAAGATTTGGATAAGTATACAATCCAAAGCACCGAGACGATGAACATTGAAGAGGTTGGCAGAAACACCTATATTGAGGATAGAGTGGAAGAATATAGGGAATTGTCTAAAATGAACAAATATTCGGATGGGACGTTTATTGACAAAGCCTCGGATGTTAAAGCGTTTAATGCGGCGGCAAAAAAATTCGGGCATGCTTTTTGGGCTACTTTTGAGACCTCAAAAGAGATTGTCGACGATTATGTGAAAAGAACCGAGGAAATGCTCAAAAAGAGCGCCGAGGAGCCGCAAGTCGATATCACGGCGACGAAAACTATGACCGATAAGGAAAAAGAGAACGCCGCGAAAGAGATGGCGGCGAAAAAAGCGGAAGAAAAAAAGCTTACCATCAATTTGTTGAACGTGACGATGGGAGCTATCAGACGTTGCTCCGAAAAAGACCGGTGCGTTGACGATTTCGAAAAGCTGTACATCGCTGTCGAGGAGAAGTATGGCGCGGAGGCCGTGATGGAGATTGACG
>JAZRYM010000006.1:0-9907 GCA_045600765.1 Acutalibacteraceae bacterium
AACTGCGGTTTGCCGATTGAGCCGACGTCCGCCTCTTCGACCATGCCGACGTCCGCCTCTTCGACCATGCCGGCGTCTGCCTCTTCGACCATGCCGACGTCCGCCTCTTCGACCGAGCCGACGTCCGCGTCTTCGACCGAGCCGACGTCCGCATCTTCGACCGAGCCGACGTCCGCCTCTTCGACCGAGCCGACGTCCGCGTCTTCGACCACGCCGACGTCCACGTCTTCGACCGAGCCGACTACGGAGCCGACCACCGCGCCGACTTCTGCACCGCAACCGACGTATTATTCGATTGAGGTTTCCCTCGGCAATGCCACTCCTACCCAGGCAACCGCGGGCGAGACGGTGACGGTGACGGCCGACACCCCGGCAAGCGGTATGGCGTTTGATAAGTGGGTTGTGAAAACCGGTTCGACGGCGGTGACCTTTGCAGATGAATTTGACACAACCACCACCTTTACGATGCCGGAGGGCAACGTGTCGGTGGAAGCGACCTACAAGATACCGGCGAAAACGATTACCGTGACCAAAGGGCAAGCGAATGTCGCCGAGGCGCCTTCGGGTATTACGGTGAACTTGACGGCGGATGTGCCGGCAAGCGGTATGGCGTTTGATAAATGGATTGTCCATTCCGGCGGTGTGACGGTTGCCAATGAAAACAGCGAAATCACCTCGTTTGTGATGGGCGGCGAGGACGTGTCGGTGGAAGCCACCTACAAAGCGATACCCCACACCGTGTATGTGACGGACGGCAAAGCCAACGGTTCTGCCACGTTGACGGCAACGCCGGGCACTTCCGTGACGGTGGTTGCCGATACAAAAAGCGGCTACAAATTTGACTACTGGTATGTGGAGGGTGTGACCCTTTCGTCGAAAACTTCGTCCACCGCCACCTTTACGATGCCGGCGAACAACGTGACGTTGATGGCTTGCTATATGGAGGAAGACTGAGCGTAGGTTAAGTTAAAGTATACCGTGAAAATCGGGGAGAGTTTAGAATGAAAAGAAAACATTTGACACAACTGCTGTTCGTGCTGGTGATGGTGGTGTCGGTCGTGCTTATCGGCTCGGCATCGACCACGCTGACGGACGGGCAAATCGTTCGCGGCGACGCGAACGGCGACGGCGCTATCAACATGAAAGACGTGTTGTTGCTCCGTAAGTACCTTGCCGGTATGGACGTGGAAATCGCGGAACATATCTGCTCGGGTGCATCGACGGAAAGCACGCAGCCGACGGAGAGCACGCAGGCAACCGAGCCGACACAGCCGACGCAAGCAACGGAGGCGAGTGCGACCGACCCGAGTGCGACCACGCCTTCGTCGAGTGCGACGACCGCTTCGACGACCGCAACGACGACGGTTTCGACCACCGCGTCGCAGACGAGCGCGACTACGCCTTCGTCGAGCGCGACCACGGCTTCGACGAGCGCGACCACGCCTTCGACGAGCGCGACCACGCCTTCGACGAGCGCAACCACGCCTTCGACGAGCGCGACTACGCCTTCGACGAGCGCGACCACGCCTTCAACGAGCGCGACTACGCCTTCGACGAGCGCGACCACGCCTTCAACGAGCGCGACACAGTCGCAACCGGCGGGAGATACCGTGACCTTGTCGCTGAGCGTGAAAGAGGAAAGCCCGCGCTACGATGAGCATACCCGCACCGATAGTTTCCAAGTGCCGAAAGGCTCGAACACGGTTGTGATTACGTTGCCGGAGGTGTACCACGCTTCCTCGGATTATACGCCTGAAACGGCGGCGGAGCGCGTGGCGCTGACACTGAACGGTACGCCGATTACGGCAAATCTTGTCGAGATTACGGATTCCAACAATATTGTGTTCACCTACACCTTGAACATTACCGATAACAGCACCATTGCCGGAGAGGTGAAGCACCCGAACCACAAGGCGTTTACCGTCTCGGTCAACGGGCAGGGTGGCACCGACCCGACCGGCGGTTCGCAGACGGGCGGCTCGCAGGCGACCACCGAACCGGGTGTGACCCATCTTGCGCCCGATTTCCTGCTTGACCCGAATGCGGACACGGTGATTGACCGCGTGACGCTTGCGTTTTACGACAAGGCGTGCACACAGTACGGTATCACGTTCCACAGTTATGAAACGCTTTTGAACCCGGTGGTGCAGTACGTGCAGGGCACCGGCAAGACGGCGGCCGATTTTGCAAGTCCGTTTGCAGTGACCGCCGCTTCCGAAACGCTGAAAGGCTTTATGGCGTACAACTACAACCCCACCGATTTCTCCTTTACGGCATCCTATGAGGAACGCAACAACGGTGCGGGAACGATGCCGGAAATTTCCGACTACACCCACAAAGCGGCGCTTCCGGAACTGGTTTACGGCACGCAGTACAGCTATCGCGTGGGTGGCACCAACGCCAAAGGGCAGCAGGTGTGGAGTCCGATTTACACCTTTAAGACCCGCCCGCAAAATCCGGACAGTATCTCGTTTATCTGGATGTCCGACTCGCAGTACACGCCGTACCAGACCGGCATTGACAAACGGATGCGCACCGTGCTGAACGCGGCACTTTCGCTTTGCCCAAGTCCCGATATGTTCCTGCACGGCGGCGACTTCTCCGATGCGGGCAATTATCTGTGGACGTATGCGGCACAGGTGACGGGCAATGCGGATTTCTTCACGAAATATCCGCTGATGTCCGCTTCCGGCAACCACGACACCACCGGTTCCGATGAGATTTATCGTTTGATTAACGTGGATTTGAAAGGAACCGGGCGGAACGGCTCGCAGTCCACCACCACGGGGACTTACTATTCCTACGACTACGGCGATGCCCACTTTGTGGCGCTGAATATCAGTAAAGATGCGCAAATTGACAACACACAGCTCGAATGGTTGAAGAACGATTTGGATGCGGCTCAGAAAGCGGATAAAAAGTGGAAATTCGTCTATTTCCACCGTCCGTTGTATACTTGTGCCGGTGAAAAGACCGAAAGTAAGGATTCTAATCTTTGCAGTAGTTTGGAAACGGTATTCAACGATTACGGCGTGGATGTGGTCATTCAAGCGCACGTGCATATGTACTCGCGCACAAAACCGATTGACAAAAACGGCAATGTGGCGACCGGCTGGACAACGCAGACGACGGGCGGCTATGAATACGTCGTCAACCCGGGTGCACCGATTTATACCGTTACTGCCACGGCGGCATCTAATGTCGAGCATATTTATCGCGGTGCCGACAATACGCAACCGAATTATATTGCCCACTATGCCAGCGGTAAAGCCAATTCTTTTGCGATTTATCGCATCAGCGGCAACACTCTTTCGGTGGATGCCTGTTACGTGGATGACAACGGCGCGAACCTCGCGTACTACGAGAAATTCGGTATTATCAAGAATGCTTCGTAAAAAAACAAAAAAGCAGGGGGAACCCTGCTTTTTTTGTTGACTTTTGGTCGGATGATGTGTTAAAATAGAGTGGCTTAGCGGGAGGTATGCGCGCGGGCAATTGTTTGCGCGAAACCATTTTTGCTTTGCGGATTTTTCCGAGAGGATTTTTATTTTTTCAAGGAGGAAGACAGAATGAAGAGAAAACATCTTTCGCAACTGTTGGTCGTTCTCGTCATGGTGTTGTCGCTTGTGCTGATTGGCTCGGCTTCCACCACGCTGACGGACGGTCAACTTGTTCGCGGCGATGCGAACGGCGACGGCGCCATCAACATGAAAGACGTGTTGTTGCTCCGTAAGTACCTTGCCGGTATGGATGTGGAAATCGCAGACCACATCTGCTCGGGCGGGGCAACAGAGCCGACCGAGAGCACGCAAGCGACCGAGCCGACTGAGCCGACACAAGCGACCGAGGCGAGCACGCCTTCGTCGGGTGCGACTACGGCTTCGACGACCGCTTCGACCACGCCTTCGTCGAGCGCGACCACGCCTTCGACGAGTGAAACCACGCCTTCGACGAGTGAAACCACGCCTTCGTCGAGCGCGACTACGGCTTCGACGAGCGCGACCACGCCTTCGACGAGCGCGACCCCGCCTTCGACGAGCGCGACTACGCCTTCGACGAGCGCGACTACGGCTTCGACGAGCGCGACCACCGCTTCGACAACGGCAACGCAGCCGAGTTATACGATGCCGTGCGTGACTTCGTCGAGCGCTACCTCGTCGAGCGCGACCCAGACGAGCGCGACCCAATCGGCGAACAGCATTAAAGTGTCGCTGAACATCACCGAGTACCAAACGAAGTACGCTTCCGACGTGCAGGTGCGCGACGAATATTTCTTTGTGGAAAAAGGTCAGCCGATGACGTTCGTTTTGACGTATGACAACGTGTATCACGCCACCGAAAAAGTGACGAACGGCGAGGCGGCGGGTTGGTTTGACCTGAAAGCCAACGGCACGGGCATTACGCCGAAAGAAATTAAAGATGAAGGCAACAAGAAAATCATCGCCACCTACGACCTCGGCACCGCGTCCACCGATATTACCGTGACCGGTGACGTGAAACGCTTTATCGATTCCACCAAAATGGAGGACTTCCGCTCGGTGATTATCACCATCAACGGGCAAGCGGGCGAGGGCAGTTCTGTCCGCACCACGCCGATGGTTACCGACGATGCCTATCCGGCGTTCCCGGATATGGTGACGTTGGCGTTTAACGACCCGGCGACTTGCTCGCAGTACGGTATTCTGTGGCACACCTACAAAGATGTGACCGCGCCGCAGATTCAGTATTTGGAGGGTGAAGTGACCGACACGGCCTTGTTTGCCGCCAACGCGCAGAACATTACGACTATCTCGAAATCTTCGGGTGACGCTCTTGTGACGTTGGATTACGACCCGATGAACAACTGGAAAATCGGCACGGGTTCCACCTCTAACGTGACCCAATACACCTTCCGCGGTGTGCTTCCGACGACATTGAAAGCATCCACCACCTATTCCTATCGTGTGGGCGATGCCGCCACCGGCGCGTGGAGTGCGATTTACACCTTTACCACCCGTCCGGCGACTATCGGCGACAATTTCAGTTTCCTCTTCCTGAACGATACCCAGTTCAGCGAGGGAGACGATGTCGGCCCGGTGGACTTCAAAAAGCTGTTGAACGCGGCGGTTTCCACCTGCCAGGGTGATTTCAGCAGTCTGCCGCAACTCGTGCTGCACGGCGGTGACTTTATCAGCGAGAACTCGCATACCTACAACTACGGTAACATCTTCGGTTCCAACGCCGACTTCTTCGGTCGTTATCCGATGTTCGGCACTCTTGGTAACCACGATGCCGAGAAGAAATACTTCTTCGACAACTGGAACGTGCAAAACCCCACCGGCAAAGGGTACTATTCGTTCGATTACGGCCCGATGCACGTGGTTGTCCTCGATAACTCGTCCGAGGGTCTTAAACGCTTGACTGACGACCAGGTGACGTTCTTGAAGAACGATATGGGCGCTTCCGATGCTGAGTGGAAATTTGTGATGCTCCACCGCCCGATTTACGGTGCGGCGACCTACAACCAAAACGGTTCTTCCACCGATCCGGCGAAACCGTATTGGGAGTACGGCAAACCGTCCCTGCGTTACAGAGTGACTAACGTCTGTAATGATGTGGGCGTGGACTTCGTCTTCCAGGCGCACTGCCATCAGTATATGCGCTCCTATCCGATTACCGAGTATACGAAGACCGGTCTTGCGGACGATGCCGCCATCAAAGATTGGGACGATACGAACGACAAAGATTACGTGAAGATGGATTCGAGCCCGACTATGTCGATGGAGAACGGCGCCAACTACTACGTCAACCCGAAAGGCACCATCTACGGTACGTTCAGTACCGCCGGTACCGACCCGGATGACGTGTTCGCGGGCAGCAGCAGTCACAAGGACGGTTATGAGGAAAACAAATGGGTGATGTATGCCGCCAACGGCGAGAAATACTCGTTCACCGCGGTGAACATCAATGACGGTTATCTCACGATTGACCATTGCTATTTGAACGGTAGTTCGGTGACTCACTACGAGAACACCAAAGGCTACGGTATCAAGAAAACCGCCTGATTTGCTTTGACGTAAAGCGGGGAGAGGCTATGTGAAAACATAGCCTCTCTTTTTTTTGTGCGTGTCTTGTAATATAAAATGCAATGTGATATACTACCTATATATGTGATTTTTCGGGGAAAGGAGAATGCGGCGTGGATTATTTTGAACTCAAATCCGACTACAAACCGACGGGAGACCAGCCGGAAGCGATTGAACGCTTAGTAAAAGGCATCGAAAGCGGCATGAAAGAGCAGACACTCCTCGGCGTGACCGGCTCGGGCAAGACGTTTACGATGGCGAACGTCATTGCCAAAGTCAACCGCCCGACCCTTGTGCTGGCGCACAACAAAACCCTTGCCGCGCAACTTTGCTCCGAATTCAAAGAGTTTTTCCCGAACAACGCGGTGGAGTATTTTGTGTCCTACTACGACTACTATCAGCCGGAGGCGTACGTGCCCTCGACCGACACCTACATTGAAAAAGATTCGGATATCAACGACGAAATCGACAAATTGCGCCACTCGGCGACGTCGGCGCTGTCCGAACGGCGGGACGTGATTTTGGTGGCGAGCGTGTCGTGTATCTACTCGCTCGGCGACCCGATTGACTACCGCAGTATGGTGATTTCGCTTCGCCCGGGAATGCAAAAAAGCCGCGACGAACTGATTGAAAAGCTGGTTGGTATCCAGTACGAGCGCAACGACGTCAATTTTACCCGCAACAAATTCCGTGTGCGGGGCGATATTGTGGACATTTTTCCCGCCTATTCGCAGGATACCGCCATTCGGGTGGAATTTTTCGGCGATGAAATCGACCGTGTGTGCGAATTGAACCCGCTGACGGGCGAAATCAAAGCGACTTTGACCCACGCGGCGATTTATCCCGCGTCGCACTACATTATTCCGCCGGAGAAGATGGAAACCGCCCTCGGCCGCATCGAAAAGGAACTGGACGCACGGGTGGAATACTTCAAACGCGAAAACAAACTGCTGGAAGCGCAACGGATTTTACAGCGCACCCGTTACGATATGGAAATGCTCCGTGAAATCGGGATGTGCAAGGGGATTGAAAACTATTCGGCGGTGCTGTCCGGGCGCAAACCGGGTGAGCCGCCGTTCACCCTGCTGGACTATTTCCCGGACGATTTTCTGCTGTTTGTGGACGAGTCGCACGCGACGTTGCCGCAGGTGCGCGGGATGTACGGCGGCGACCACGCGCGCAAGGAATCGTTGATTGAATACGGATTTCGGCTTCCGAGCGCCTACGACAACCGCCCGCTTAACTTCGACGAGTTTTACAGCCACGTGGGACAAGCGGTGTTTGTCAGCGCGACCCCGAACGAATTTGAAAAGCAACACAGCGCGCAAATTGTCGAGCAGGTCATCCGCCCGACGGGACTGTTAGACCCCGAAACGTCTGTGCGCCCGGTAGAGGGGCAAATTGACGATTTGCTCGCCGAAATCCGCGAGCGGACGGCGAAACACGAACGGGTGCTCGTGACGACGTTGACCAAAAAGATGGCGGAGGATTTGACCGATTTTCTCCGTGGCGCCGACGTGAAGGTGCGGTATATGCACCACGACATCGACACCATTGAGCGGATGGAGATTATCCGCGATTTGCGCCGCGGCGAATTTGACGTGCTCGTCGGTATCAACCTGCTTCGCGAGGGGCTCGACTTGCCGGAGGTGTCGCTCGTCGCTATTTTGGACGCGGACAAAGAGGGCTTCTTGCGCTCCGAAATCGCGCTGGTGCAGACGATGGGCCGTGCCGCCCGCCATGCGCAGGGCAAAGTCATTCTCTACGCCGACACGGTGACCCCGTCGATGGAGCGGGCGCTTTTCGAAACGGCGCGCCGCCGCAAAATTCAGGACGACTACAACAAGGCGCACGGCATTGTACCGCAGACCATTGTGAAAGATATCCGCGACGTGCTCGAAATCAGCGGCAAGGAGACGGTACGCAACGAGACGGGACGGAAACTGTCGCGCGCGGAGCGGGAAGCGGAAATTGTGAAACTGAAAAAAGAGATGAAGAACGCGGCGCGGTTGCTTGAATTCGAGCACGCGGCGTGGCTTCGTGACCGGATTAAAGAATTGCAGGGAGGCTCGTGATGTCGGACGAAAAACAACTGCGTATCCGCGGCGCGCGGGCGCACAACTTGAAAAATATCAGCGTGGATATTCCGCGGGACAAACTGGTCGTGATGACCGGGCTTTCCGGCTCGGGAAAATCCTCTTTGGCGTTTGATACGCTGTATGCCGAGGGTCAGCGGCGGTATGTGGAGAGTTTGTCTTCCTATGCCCGCCAATTCCTCGGACAGATGGAAAAGCCGGACGTGGACGAGATTGAAGGCTTGTCGCCCGCTATTTCCATTGACCAAAAAACCACCTCCAAAAACCCGCGTTCCACCGTGGGAACCGTCACGGAAATTTACGATTATCTCCGACTGCTCTGGGCGCGTATCGGTGTGCCGCACTGCCCGAAATGCGGAAAGGAAATTCGCCAGCAGACGGTGGATCAGATCGTGGATCAGCTCATGCAATACCCGGAGGGGACGCGCATTCAGGTCATGGCGCCCATGATCCGGGGCAGGAAGGGCGAATACCAGAAGCTCTTCGAG
Source organism: Acutalibacteraceae bacterium (assembly GCA_045600765.1). GTDB lineage: Bacteria > Bacillota > Clostridia > Oscillospirales > Acutalibacteraceae > RGIG426. The sequence continues at coordinate 8,650 of JAZRYM010000006.1, forward strand.
GACGCGAGAAAGAGCGGCTATGTGCGCTGCCGGGTGGACGGGAGCATTTACGATTTGAGCGAGGAAATCAAGCTCAATAAAAACCTGAAACACAATATCGAAATCATCGTGGATCGCCTTGTGGTGAAGCCGGACGCGGTGCGGCGCATTACAGATTCCGTGGAGACCGCTTCCGCCATGGCGGGCGGCATCATCTCCGTGAATCTGGTGAGTGAGGAAAAGGATTTGCTGTTCTCCCAGAACTATGCCTGCGAGGACTGCGGCATCAGCATCGAGGAGCTGAGTCCCCGTTCCTTCTCCTTCAATAACCCTTACGGGGCCTGTCCGGCCTGCGGCGGTCTGGGGTGCCAGCTCCGTGTTGACCCGGATCTGGTCATCCCTAACCGCAACCTGAGCCTGGAGGAGGGCGCGGTCTGCGCGTCAAACTGGGGCAATGTGCGCTCGGACAGTATCTCCCGGATGTATTTCGAGGCTCTGGCGAAGAAATATAAATTTAAGCTCACAACGCCGGTCAAGGATCTGACCGACGAGGCGGTGAATGTCCTGCTCTACGGCACCGGCGGCGAAAAGCTGACCCTGCACTATGACCGGGAGCGGGGCAGCGGCACCTTTTCTCAGCCCTTTGAGGGCATCGTGAACAATCTGAAGCGCCGCTATCAGGAGACGCAGTCCAGCTCCATGCGCTCGGAGCTGGAGCAGTATATGTCGGAATATTCCTGCCCGGACTGCGGCGGAAAGCGGCTGAAGGATACGGCGCGAGCCGTCACCGTGGGCGGCATGGGCATCACGGATTTCACGGACATGAGCGTGAAGGACGAGCTGCGGTTTCTGGATGCGCTGGCGCTTACCGGCAAGGACGCCATGATCGCGGATCGCATTTTGAAGGAGATCAAGGCGCGGCTGGGCTTTTTGCAGAACGTGGGTCTTGAGTACCTGAGCCTGAGCCGTCAGGCCGGGACGCTTTCCGGCGGCGAGAGCCAGCGCATCCGGCTGGCGACCCAGATCGGCAGCTATCTGATGGGCGTCCTGTATATTCTGGACGAACCCAGCATCGGCCTGCACCAGAGGGACAATGACAAGCTGCTGGACACGCTGAAGCAGCTCCGCGACCTGGGGAATACCCTCATCGTGGTGGAGCATGACGAGGACACCATGCGGGCGGCGGATTGGATTGTGGATGTGGGCCCGGGAGCGGGTATCCACGGCGGAAACATCGTCTATTCCGGCCCGGGGGAGGGGATCACCGCCTGCGCGGAAT
>JAZRYM010000007.1:0-23363 GCA_045600765.1 Acutalibacteraceae bacterium
ATTTTTGCTCGATGTTTGACTATCGTAACAGCGGGGAAAATGCCGATTGGGGAACCTCCAAAGATTCCGTGGAACGGTGTGTGCATTTTTTAACATCCCGCCATACAAAGTGAGGATACTGTGCGTAAAGGGCGTTCAACAGAGCGTCGAAAAATAAAATAAATTTTCCACAATGGACGAATGCAAAACCCACAAATCCCCACTAAAAAAGCCTAAAATGGTGGGATTATTCCACTTTTTCCACCGGTTTTTCAACAAAAAAGTGGAAAAACACGACTTTACACAGTGTAAAACGTGGAAATGTCAAGGGTAAAAAAGGTCTGAATAATTTGCAAATTCCGTCAGAAATCGTCAAAAAAATCCTTTCAAAAAAGGGTTGACAATGAGGGGGAAACCCGTTATAATAGACGGGTGCTTGGAGAGGTGTCCGAGTGGTTTAAGGAGCCGGTCTTGAAAACCGGTGACTCGTCAGAGCCAAGGGTTCGAATCCCTTCCTCTCCGCCAACCTCAAAAAGCCGCCGCCCTTTGCGGGCGCATAAAATTTTATAGAAAACGGGCGGGTTCACCATCCGCACCGGGTTCATACGGAGAAGTACTCAAGTTGGTGACGAGGCGCCCCTGCTAAGGGCGTAGGTCGGGCAACCGGCGCGGGAGTTCGAGTCTCCCCTTCTCCGCCAACAAAAAAGTCCCATTTGTCTACCCACAAAAAGGACTTTTTTGAACGATGTGTTCCTATCGGAACGTGATGCACAAACCGATACGTCTCATTCGAGACGTATCGGTTTTTATGTGTTTTATTCGGCTTTGGATGCCACCGCGATGCGGTAGGCAATCACGAGGTCAAGTGCCAAAAAGCCGTGTTCAATCACAACGGCATAGGGGATGACCGTTTCGCCGATTTGCAGGAGCAGCGGGACGGCGAGAAGTGCTAAAAATACCAGCGCGAGGCGGGGGATTTTCGGCGCTCGCGCCATGGCGACCGCCGTTTGGATAAACAAGAGGACGGCGAACGCCGCAAACGAGTATATATCGTTGTGGGGAATGAGGTACAACAGCGGCAATCCCGCGAGGTAAAAGCCGATTTCCGCGACGAAAACGGCGGGCGGGGAATGGCGCTCTTTTTTGTCTACAAAGGTGGCAAACAGCAGAGAAAACCGCCGTACCGCTTCATAGAGAAACGGGTGCAACACCGTCCACACAACGGCGTCCGCTACGCGCGACAGCGCGAGTCCGTGCACGACGGAGCCGAGCGTTCCCGCGCCGGCGACGAGAAAAAAGACGGTCGCCCAGTCGCGGTTTTGGTGCTTTTTTTGCAAAAGAAGCGCAAACAGCAGGGCGAGTGCCGCGATGGGCAGGTCGGTAAATCCTTTTAATGCTTCGTGAAGTTCGTTCATACGGTATCCCTCCGATAGTCTCAGTATAGCACGCCCGTCAAGAGGGGAGAAAACCCCGTCGGAGAGGGGAAATAACGGGAAATGAGGATAGTTTTCCCTTATAAAGAAAAAATAATAAAAAATTGTGCGCTTTCTCTTGACTTTCGGGAGGAGGTGTGGTATTATATCTCGGAATTCGCACGTCGGTTCACGAGAAAAGCCTCGGTCGGTGCCGTTTACGACGCGGTGGCAGGGGCTGAATCGGCGGAGGATACAAACCAATTTTAAGTAGGAGGAATCTCACATGTCTGTCGTATCTATGAAACAACTTCTCGAAGCCGGTGTCCACTTTGGTCACCAAACCCGCCGTTGGAACCCGAAAATGGCTCCGTACATTTTCACCGAGCGCAACGGCATCTACATCATTGACCTGCAAAAAACGGTCAACAAACTGGAAGAAGCCTACAACTTCGTCCGCGACCTGTCCGCCAAAGGCGGCAACGTGCTGTTCGTCGGCACGAAAAAACAGGCGCAAGACTCCATCCGTGAGGAAGCGGAGCGTGCCGGTGCGTACTATGTCAACGCTCGCTGGCTCGGCGGTATGATGACCAACTTCCGCACCATTCGCAGCCGTGTGGCGCGTATGAAACAACTCAACGCGATGAAAGAAGACGGCACCTTTGATATGCTCCCGAAAAAGGAAGTTATCAAACTGGAACACGAAATGGAAAAACTCGACAAATTCCTCGGCGGTATCCAGGGCATGGAAAAACGCCCGGATGCGCTGTTCATCGTTGACCCGCGCAAAGAGAAAATCGCGGTTGCCGAAGCCAAAAAACTGGGTATTCCGGTGGTGGCGATTGTGGACACCAACTGCGACCCGGACGATGCCGACTACGTCATCCCGGGTAACGACGACGCGATTCGTGCCGTCAAACTGATTGCCGCCGCGATGGCGAACGCCATCATCGAGGGCCGTCAGGGCGAGGACAACGTGGCGGAAGCGCCGGCGGAAGTCGAAACCGAGACCGAAGCGGCGGAATAAGGAGGAAATACTCATGGCTTTTACTGCGAAAGATGTTGTGACGTTGCGTGAGAGAACCAACGTCGGTATGATGGATTGCAAAAAAGCGTTGGCGGAAGCGGACGGCGATATGGACAAAGCCATCCAAATCCTGCGCGAAAAAGGTTTGGCGTCTGCCGCCAAAAAAGCCGGTCGCGTCGCGGCGGAAGGCACCATCGGTGTCTACACCGACGGCAATGCGTCCGCGCTTGTCGAACTGAACTGCGAGACTGACTTTGTCGGCAACAACCCCGAATTCAAAGCCCTCGCCAACCAGATTGCCAAAACGGTTGTGGAGGCGAAACCGGCGGATTTGGAAGCGCTGAAAGCCGCTACCATCGCGGACGGTTCGGTTTCGGTCGCCGATGCGATTCAGGAACTGTTCCTCAAAATCCGTGAGAATTTGAGCCTGCGCCGCTTTGAACTGGTGGAGGGCACCGTGGTGTCCTACATCCACGCGGGCGGTTCGGTCGGCGTGTTGGTCGCGTTTGATACCGATGCCGCCGACAAACCGGAATTTGCCGAAATGGGCAAAAACGTCGCGATGCAAGTGGCGGCGCTCAGCCCGGAATACCTCAATCGTTCGGACATCACCGATGCGGAACTTGCCAATATGAAAAACATCATTGTGGAGAGCTCCCTCAACAAACCGGACACCCTGCCGAAACCGATTTTCCAGCAGGTTGTCGCCAAAGTGTTGGACGGCGGTTTGTGGAGCGAGGAAGACGTTGCTGCCTACAACGAGCAGAAAAACAACAAATTCCTCTTCAACTTCCTGTCGAAAGAAGCGGTTGCGACGCTCGCCAATGTGGCGGTTGCCAACAAAGACGAATTTATGGCGAACCCCATCTTTATGAAAGCCAACGAGGGCCGCATCAACAAGCAAGTCAAAGAAGTTTGCCTTATGGAGCAAGCCTTTGTGCGTAACGATGTGTTTGACGGTTCCGTCGGTGCTTACGTTGCCGACGTCGCCAAAAAACTCGGCGCCGACATTGCGGTCACGAAATTTGTCCGCTTGGCGAAAGGCGAGGGTATCGAAAAGAAAGAAGACGATTTCGCCGCCGAAGTTGCCAGCATGGTGAAATAAGAATTTATCTCTTAAAAGCCGTGAGCGTTGGGCGGCGCAAGATAGGAATTTTGCAGCCGAAAGCCCCTCTTTTTGTGCGAAACTTTGTTAAAAGCCGCAGGCATACGTCAGTATGTCCTGCGGCTTTTGTCGCGTTTCACAGCAAAAATCTTGGTCTTTCGGTGCAGGGCAGTTTTGCAACGGTCATTTTTCGTTTAGACAAAGAACAGACAGGCGGCAATCCTGTCGGATTACCGCCTGTTTTGATGCCGTATAAACGGAAAAGAAGGTTGCAAAACCTACAAAATCCCTGTCTTGCGCCGCCCTTTGCTCACGGCTTTTTCTTTATCCCTTTGTATACCCGCGCCCGTTTTTGCCCATACTTTGGGCAGAAAGGGGACAGCGACGTGTATAACAAAGTGGAAATTTGCGGGGTCAATACGGCGGACTTGACGGTGCTTTCGGAAGCGGAGAAAATGCGCCTGCTCAAAGAAATGCGAGCGGGTAATCCCACGGCGCGGGACGAACTGGTGAGCGGCAATTTGCGGCTTGTGTTGAGTGTGTGTCAGCGATTTTCCGGCCGCGGGGAAAATATGGACGATTTGTTTCAGGTCGGGTGTATCGGGCTGATGAAATCCATTGACAATTTCAACGTGGATTTGAATGTGCGCTTTTCCACCTATGCCGTACCGATGATTATCGGCGAAATCCGCCGCTATTTGCGGGATAATAACGCCATTCGCATCAGCCGTTCGATGCGCGATATCGCCTACCGCGCGATGCAGGTGAAAGAGCGTTTGACGGTGGAAAACCACGGCGAACCGACGGTGGAACAGATTGCGGCGGAACTCGGTATCCCGCGCGAAGACGTGGTGACGTCGCTTGAAGCGATTGTCGAGCCGATTTCGCTGTTTGAACCGGTGTTTTCGGACGGCGGCGAGCCCATTTATGTGATGGACCAAATCGGCGACGGCAACGACGAGCGGGAATGGCTCGATGAATTGACGCTGAAAGAGGCGATACACTCGCTCGGCGACCGCGAAAAGCATATTTTGCAGTTGCGGTTTTTCAAGGGTTTGACACAAATGGAGGTTGCCACGGAAATCGGCATTTCGCAAGCGCAGGTCAGCCGCCTCGAAAAAGCGGCATTGCAAAAGGTAAAGGAACAGTTATAAAAAACGCCTTTGTTCGTGAGAACAAAGGCGTTTTTCTGCATTTTCAGTTCGATTTTTCGATTTCGGTGCGTAGGCGGCGGATGATTTTTTTCTCCAAACGGGAGATGTACGACTGCGAAATGCCGAGCAGGTCGGCGACCTCTTTCTGGGTGTGTTCGCGGCTTCCGTAAAGCCCGAAACGAAGCCGCATAATCTGTTGTTCCCGCTCGGGCAAGGTGGCGACACACCGCAGCAGTAAGCGGTTTTCGCTTTCTTGCTCAATGCGGCGGTGGACGGTGTCGGCATCGCTTCCGAGCACGTCCGAAAGGTGCAATTCGTTGCCGTCCCAATCCACGTTTAACGGCTCGTCAATGGAAATTTCGTTTTTGAGCGGCGCGTTTTTGCGCAGGTACATGAGGATTTCGTTTTCGATACAGCGAGACGAATAGGTGGCGAGCTTGATGTTGCGGTCGGGGCAAAAGGTGTTGACCGCTTTGATAAGTCCGATGGTGCCGATGGAGATGAGGTCTTCGATGCCGACACCCGAACTCTCAAATTTGCGGGCAATATAGACGACAAGGCGCAAATTATGCACAATCAGCGTTTCGCGCACCGTGGTATCGCCGTCAGACAGCTTGCGGAGCAGCGCCGCTTCCTCCTCGGCGCAAAGAGGTTGCGGGAGCGTGTCGGCACCGTAAATATAATGGGCGGAGCGAGCGCGGCGTAGGTGCAACCGACACCACCAAAGACGGAGTTTTTGCAGGAGTTTCATAGAACGTGGCCTCTTTTCGGTTTAGGTACAAAATTTTGCGATATCGTCGCCGCAAAGGGCGGTGAAAGATTCCAGTTGCAGTTGGTCGGACAGCGCGAGCAACGTGCCTGAAACGGGGATTTCGCCGCTTTTTCCGGCGACGGTCAGCCGTTCGGGACGAAAGGCGTAAAGCAATCCGTTTCCGGCGACGGTGTGGCAGGGGACAAGACGAAATCCGCTTCCCGGTTTGCCGAAATCGGCGGGCAGAAGCGGCGCGGCGGTGGCTTTATCGACCAGCACGACGGGACTGCCCGAAAACCCGTCGCAAAGGGAAAATCCCGTGTCGTGAAGCGCGGTAAATTGCACCGTTTGTCCGCGGTTTTCGACGGTGAGGAGCAGGGTTTTGACAGGTGGCACGCGGCGCGCGGCGAAATAGGCGTACACCCGCGCGACACCGTAGCAAAACAGGGTGCAACCGAGCAGGAGCAGCGGCGAGACGTCGTAGTAGACGACGCCGTTAAAGACGTAAAATCCGCCGGGCGCAAGGAGTGCTTGAACGAGGGAGGAAACGCCCGAAAACAGCGCGGAGAGAAAGAACAATACGCCAACGGTTTTGCCCGTTTCCCGCCACCCGGCAAAAGAAAAGGTGCAAAACACCATGAGGGTTGCCGCCGCGATGTCGTACAGCAAAAGCAGTACGGCGGGCAGGGCGGGAAGCAGGATGACGAGGGAGGAGAGGGCGCCGACGGCGGTGCCGAGCAAAAAGCGGGTGCGGCGGTAGGGTAGGTGACGAAAGACGGCGACCGCCGAGAGCAGTAAGCCGTCGACACATCCGTTTAGGACAAACAGCAGGTCTATGTATACCGACGGCATCGCGCTTCCTCCTTTGAAAAAAGTATACGAAAAACCGTGGGCGAAAGTTGTCGAAAAAAGGGACGAAAAAAACAACTTTTTTCGGACAAAACCGTTGCAAAGTGGTTTGAAATTTGATATACTGTACCTATATTTATTTTATTATAGGCTACTTGCGGAAAGAAGGCGGAAAATGGAACGCGAACTCTTTGTTCCGAAAGCGGAACTGGAACGGCAACTCCCGTTTGTCGAGCAGATTCGCGGCTACTATTCCGCGGCGCTTTCCGGGCGGCAACCGCGCGCGTTTGTGCGTACGTTCGGTTGTCAGCAAAACGTGGCGGATTCGGAAAAAGTGATGGGAATGCTCCGTGAAATGGGCTTCACCTTTACCGACACGCCCGACGACGCGGATTTTATCCTCTTTAACACCTGTGCCGTGCGGGAACACGCGGAAGACCGCGTGTTCGGCAACGTGGGCGCGCTCAAACGCCTGAAAGAGCAAAACCCGTCGCTGGTCATCGCCGTGTGCGGCTGTATGGTGCAACAAGAGCACATCGCCGACAAGTTTTACAAGAGCTATCCGTTTGTGAGTTTGCTGTTCGGCACCCACCGTTTGCACGCGTTTCCCGAACTGTTTGCGACCGTGCTCTTTTCCAAAAAGCGGGTGAAAGACATTACCGCCGAGGACGGCCGCATTGCGGAGGGGTTGCCCGTCTACCGCGGCGAAGATAAAAGCGGCGCGTGGCTCCCGATTATGTACGGGTGCAACAACTTTTGCACCTACTGCATCGTGCCCTACGTCCGCGGACGGGAGCGTTCCCGCCGACCGGAGGATATTGTGGCGGAGGCAAAGGAATTGATTGCCGCCGGATATAAGGAAATCACCCTGCTTGGGCAAAACGTCAACTCCTACGGCAAAGCGGAGGGGTACGACGTGGATTTTCCCGCCCTGCTGGAACAAATCAATGCGCTGCCGGGCGACTTTCTCATTCGCTTTATGACATCCCATCCGAAAGACGCGACCAAACGGCTGTTTGACACCATCGCCCGTTGCGAAAAGGTGTCGCGCCATTTTCACCTGCCTTTTCAGTCGGGAAGTAACCGCATTTTGAAAGAGATGAATCGCCGCTACACCCGCGAGCAGTATTTAGACCTCATCACCTACGCCAAACGGGTGGTGCCGGACATCGCGTTTACAAGCGACGTGATTGTGGGCTTCCCGAACGAGACGGAGGAGGATTTTGAAGCCACCCTCGACCTCGTGCGTGAGGTGGAGTTCGTCTCGCTGTTCACGTTTATCTATTCGAAGCGCGAGGGTACGCCCGCCGCCACCATGTTTGACCCCGTTACCCACGAGGAAAAGGGGAAACGGATGGCAAGGCTTACCGCTTTACAGGAAGAAATCGCCGCCAAACACTCCGCCGCAATGGTGGGCAAGCGCTTTTCGGCGATTTTGGAGAACGACGCGGGCGGATTTATCGAAGCGCGTCTGCCGGACAACCGCGTGGTGCGGGTGCAAGCGGACACGGCGGATTTAGGCAAGCGGGCGAACGTCACCGTGACCGAAGCCAAAAGCTGGGTGCTTTACGGCGAGGTTTCCGCTGTGTACGATTAAGTACCGGGTGTGCATAACTTCCCGCCGCAAAGGCCACGCTATTCTTACGTCTCAAAATTTTATTCACATAAAGGAGAATGAACACTATGGACCGTATTATTGACTTGGCGCGCGAAATCGGCGCCGCAATTCAGCAGGATGACCGCTATCTTCGGATGATGGCGGCGCAGGAAGCCGCTGACAAGGACGAGACCTTGCAGGGGCTTATCGGCGAATTCAACCTGAAACGCATTGCGCTCGGCAACGAGGCGCAAAAAGAAGACCGCGACGAGAAGAAAATGGAGTCGCTCAACGAGGAACTGCGCACCGCGTACCAGGCGATTATGGATAACGCGGCGATGAAAGCCTACAACGACACGAAACCGGAGATGGACACCCTGCTCAACGCGGTGGCGAAAATCATCACGCTGTCGGCGCAGGGCGAAGACCCCTATTCGATTGACGAGCACGAGGAGCATCATTGCGACGGCAGTTGCTCCACTTGCGGCGGTTGCCACTAAGCGATTTTCTTTGAATTTTACCGAAAGGAGGGAGAACGATGGATAAAACAGGGATGACCCCGATGATGGTGCAATATCTCGAAATCAAGGAACAACACCCGGAATGTCTGTTGTTCTTCCGCCTCGGCGATTTCTATGAGATGTTCTTCGACGATGCCAAAGTCGCGTCGAAAGAACTGGAACTGGTGCTCACCGGCAAAGATTGCGGACTTCCCGAACGCGCGCCGATGTGCGGCGTGCCGTTCCACAGTTGCGAGGGGTATATTGCCCGTCTCGTCTCCCGTGGATACAAAGTCGCCATCTGTGAGCAGACGGAAGACCCCGCCACCGCCAAAGGGCTTGTGAAGCGGGACGTTATCCGCGTGGTGACACCCGGTACCGTGCTCGAAAGCAGTATGCTGGACGAGAGCAAAAACAACTACCTTTGCGCCGCATTCGGCGACAAAGGGGCGGTGGGACTCTGCTTTGCGGACGTGTCCACCGGCGACGTGCGGGTAACCGAACTGTCGGGCGAGGATGTGAACGGACGTCTGTGCTCCGAACTCGGGCGGTTTTCGCCGTCGGAAATTCTCTGTAACTTGGAACTCGCCAAAAACGAGATTTTTATGGGCTTTTCCGCCGAACGGCTGACCGTCACGCCCGAAGTACGGGACGAGGCGTGCTTTGACGAGCACGACCCGCGGATTGCCGACTGTTTCGGCGTGGTGAAAGCGCTTGCCGACCGCACCGCCGCCAAACGCGCGGTGGGGTGTCTGCTCGGCTATCTGTACGAAACGCAGATGACGGGGCTTGAACGGTTGCGCGAACTCAACTACTACACCGACGGGCAGTTTATGCGGCTGGATGTTTCGACCCGCCGTAACCTGGAACTTGTCGAAACGATGCGCGGCAAGGAAAAACGCGGCTCGCTTCTCGGCGTGCTGGACAAGACCAAAACCGCGATGGGCAAGCGCTTGCTTCGCGTGTGGATGGAGCGCCCGCTCTTACAGCCGGATGCCATCGACTACCGCTTGGACGCGGTGGAGGAACTGTGTCGCGACAGCGTGCTGTGCGGCGATTTGGAGGAGATGCTTTCCGGTATCTACGACCTCGAACGCATTATGACCCGCATTGTCTACGGCTCTGCCAACGCGCGGGAACTGCGCTCGCTCGCGCAGACCATTCGCGCCGCCGCTCCCGTGAGGGAGCGCCTTGCGGGCGCTCGCGCGGCGATGCTTTGCGCCGTGCGGGATGAGATGGACCCGCTCGCTGACGTGTGCGAGTGGATTGAAAGCGCGATTGAGGATGACCCGCCGCTGACCGTGCGCGAGGGCAAAATGATTCGTCTCGGCTACCACGCCGAAGTGGACGAACTGCGCTACGAAATGGAGCACGGCGGCGAGCATATCGCGCAGGTGGAGGCCGCCGAGCGGGAACGCACCGGCATCCCGAAACTGAAAGTCGGCTACAACCGCGTGTTCGGCTACTACATCGACGTGCCGCGCTCCTTCACGGGCGAGGTGCCGCCGGAATATATCCGCAAGCAGACGACGACCTCGTCGGAACGCTACATAACGGAAGAACTGAAACGCCTCGAATCCCGCGTGCTCGGTGCACGCGAGCGGTTGGATGCGCTCGAATACAAATTGTTTGACGAATTGCGCCGCCGAATCGCCGACCAGTTGCCGCGTGTGCAGCAGACGGCGCAGGCGATTGCGCAAATCGACGTGTTGCGCTCCTTTGCCGCGGTGTCGGTGAAAGCGCGCTACGTCCGCCCGCATATCACCGACAACGGCGTGGTGGATATTCGCGCCGGCCGTCACCCCGTGGTGGAGAGTTTGCAGTCCGCGCCCTTTGTCCCGAATGACGTGCATTTGGACGGCGAGACGGAAAAAGCCCTGCTCATCACCGGTCCGAATATGGCGGGTAAATCCACCTATATGCGCCAAGTGGCGCTCATTGTGCTGATGGCGCAAATCGGGTGTTTTGTCCCGGCGGAACGCGCGGACATCGGCGTGGTGGACAGCATTTTCACCCGCGTCGGTGCGTCGGACGATTTAGCGAGCGGACAATCTACCTTTATGGTGGAGATGAGCGAGGTGGCATCCATTTTGACCCACGCCACCCGCGACAGTTTGATTATTTTTGACGAAATCGGGCGCGGAACGTCCACCTTCGACGGGATGAGTATCGCGCAAGCCGTTTTGGAATACGTGACCTCGAAAAAAATCGGGGCAAAAACGCTGTTTGCCACCCACTACCATGAGTTGACCGCTTTGGAGGGAACGCTTCCCGGCGTGGTCAATTACAGTATCGCGGTGAAAAAACGCGGCGAGGATATTACCTTTTTGCGCCGCATTATTCGCGGCCCTGCCGACCGCAGTTACGGTATCGAAGTCGCCAAACTGGCGGGTGTGCCGAACGAGGTTGTCAAGCGTGCGCGTACCATTTTGGACGAGTTGGATTCGGGCGAACGTCCCGAGTTGCCGCCGCGTAAAGCGGGCGGGGAGGAGGACTTGCAAGTGTCGCTCCTCGACGTGATGGCGAGTCCGGTTTTGGATAAGCTGAAACGGTTGGACGTCAACACGTTGACCCCGATTGAAGCGATGCAGACGCTGTACGAACTGCAAAAAGAAGCGAACGAGTAAGGGAAAAGCAACCGAAAGGAGGGGACGTTTTATGGCGAAAATTCAAGTGCTTGACCGCCACACGGCGGAATTGATTGCCGCAGGCGAGGTGGTGGAACGTCCCGCCTCGGTGGTGAAAGAATTGTTTGAAAACGCGGTGGATGCGGGTGCGACCCTCATCACCGTGGAGATTGAGCACGGCGGCGTGACGATGCTCCGCGTGACCGACAACGGTTCGGGCATCGAACGGGAAGACGTGCCCACCGCCTTTTTGCGCCACGCCACCAGTAAGGTGCGCACGGCAAACGACTTGGAACGCATCGGCACCCTCGGTTTTCGCGGCGAGGCGCTTGCCTCGGTTGCGGAGGTGGCGCGGGTGGAGATGATTACTCGCACCGAAGCGGAGGAGGTCGGCACCCACTTTGTTATTGAGGGCGGCGAGCCGGGACTGTGCGAGGACGTGGGTTGTGCCGTCGGGACGACGGTGTGCGTGCGGGACTTGTTTTTCAACATTCCGGCACGGATGAAGTTTTTGAAAACCGATATGGGTGAGGGCAACGCGGTGGCGGGCGTGCTTGACCATTTGGCGCTGTCTCACCCGGAAATTGCCGTCCGCTTTTTGCGCGACGGGAAAGAGGTGCTTTCCACCGCCGGTGACGGCGATATGTACGGCTGTATTTACGCCGTGCTCGGTCGCGAGTTTGCGAAAACGCTGACCCCGGTGGATTACGAAATGGGCGGTATTCGCGTGACCGGCTTTGTCAACAAGCCGGAATTCGGCCGCCAAAACCGCACGATGCAACGCTTTTTTCTGAACGGGCGTTACGTAAAAACCCGCACCGCTGCCGCGGCGCTGGAACAGGCATACAAAGGCTTGCTGATGGTCGGAAAATTGCCGACCTGCGTGCTGTATCTCGAACTGCCGACCGATGCGGTGGATGTCAACGTCCACCCGACTAAGCTTGATGTGCGCTTTTTGCGCGATAAGCCGGTGTTTGACGCGGTGTACTACGCCGTGAAATCGGCGATTGAAAATTTACATACCCGCAAGCAGGCGCATCTTCCCGCACCAAAAGGAACGGGAGTGGTGCCCGCCGGCGGTGGGTTTTCCGCTCCGGCGGCGGAACAGTTGCGGCTCTCGTTCGCGGCGTTGGAGACGAAAACGCCGCCCGCCGCACCCGCGGTGCCGCTTCCCAAATCGGAACCGGCAAAACCCGTTATGCCCGCGCCGCTTGCGCCGAGAACGGTGCTTCACGACGACGGAGACAAGGACTTTTTCGCTTTCCGCGAAGCGGTGCCGACCGCAAAAGAGGACAAGCCGTCGCCGATGACCGAAACGCCGACAACCCCGCCCGAAGCGGATTTTGAAGTTGTAAAGGCAAATGACATTACACCGAAAACCGACGAAAACGTGTCCTCTGACGAGCCGAAAGTTCCGTTTGCCGCGTCGGAAATTCCGCTGACGACGGAAGTGGAGAAAAGCGGCGAAATCAAGGTGCTCGGCGAAGCGTTTTCCACCTACATTTTCGCCGAGATGGACGGGGAACTGTACGTCATTGACAAACACGCTGCCCACGAGCGGATTTTGTATAACCGTCTGCGCGAAACGCCGCACAACGAGGCGCAACAACTGCTTTGCCCCGTCACGGTGACGGTGAGCGCGGAGGAGATGGAAGCGTTGACCGAGGCAAACGATGCGCTGGAAGCCGCCGGGTTTGAGGTGGAGGCGTTTGGCGCGCGGGACGTGATTGTGCGCGCCGTGCCGATGATGCTCGCCAACACGGACGTTGCCGAAACGATACTGGAAGTGGCGAGTGGATTATGCTCCGGCAAAACGGAAGTGACGACCGACCGCCTCGATTGGCTCTATCACAACACCGCCTGCCGCGCCGCCATTAAAGCGGGCGACCGCAGTACCCCTGCCGAGTGGCAGTCGCTTGCGGAAGCAGTGCTTCATAACGACGCTATTCGCACTTGTCCGCACGGGCGGCCGGTGTGTATTACTCTTTCTCGCCGCGAACTGGAAAAACAGTTCGGGAGAATCGTATGACCGCCGGCAAAGGGTTGCCGTCCGCGCCGCGCCCGCTTGTGGCGCTTGCCGGGCCGACGGCATCGGGGAAAACGGCGCTCTCGGTGGCGCTTGCCAAGCGCTTTTCCGCCGAGGTGGTATGCGCCGATTCGATGCAGATTTACGCGGGACTGTCGATTGGAACGGCGCGACCGACCGCCGACGAAACGGGCGACGTGCCGCATCATTTGTTCGGGTTTGTCCCGCCGGAGCGGGCGTACAGCGTGGCGCAATACGCCGCCGATGCCCGCCGCACGATTGACGAAATTCATTCCCGTGGAAAGTTGCCGCTTCTTTGCGGCGGAACGGGGTTGTATCTTGAAGCGGTGCTTTGCAACCTGCAATACGCGGACGAGCCGGAGGACGGCGCGGTGCGTGAGCGGTTGCGCGCGGAACTGTCGGAACGCGGCGGGGAAGCGATGCTCGCGCGGTTGCGGGAGATTGACCCGCTTGCCGCCGAAAAACTGCACCCGAACGACCACGGCCGCATTGTGCGGGCGCTTGAAGTGTTTGAGGTGACGGGTGTGACGATAACGGAGCAAAAACGCCGCTCTCGCGAAGTGCCGTCGCCGTATAAAAGCCAACTGCTTGTGCTCGATTACCGCGACCGACAAACGCTGTATGACCGCATCAACCGCCGCGTGGACAAGATGCTCGCGGATGGGCTTGCGGAGGAAGCGCGCGCCTTTTTGTCTGCCGGACACGCGCCGACGGCGATGCAGGCGATTGGCTACAAAGAACTCATCCCGTGGCTTGCGGGCGAAAAAAGCCTTGACGAGGCGGCGGAGGATTTGAAACAGAGTACCCGCCGTTACGCCAAGCGGCAACTGTCCTGGTTTCGCCGGATGGACGGCGCCGCCTTCTTGTATGCGGACGATTACGCGACCAAAGAGGAACTGACCGCCGCGGCTGCCGAGCGCATTATCGCATATTTTGACGACACAATTCGAAAGGAGAAAACGGTATGAATACGCTTGCTAAACGCATCCCCTTACTTGTGGTGGCGTTGTTTATCATCGCCTACGTGGGCTATCAGGGATTTTTGTACTTTTTCTCCTCATCGGTGGATTTTGAGACGGTCGAAAGTTTTACGGTGTATGACCGCCTGGAAGTGGAGGGCGTTGCTATTCGCAGTGAACAACTGTTGAAACAATCTTCCTCCGGCTACGTGTATTACACCCTTCGAAACGGTGACCGCGTGGCGAAAGACGGCACCATTGCGCAGGTGTATCCTGCCGAAAGCGACGCGCTTGCCGAAAAAAACGTGGAAGCGGTGGATGCCGAGATTGAAGCGCTGAAAACCCTGCAAAAACAAGGGTCGGTCAGCAAAACCAATTTGGAAATGCTGAATACGTTGCTTGCCAACGCCCAAAAGGATTTGGTGGAGCTTGTGAAAGAAAACGATTTCACACAGCTCGATTCCGTGCGGACGGAGATGCTGGAACTGCTTAACCGCAAGCAAATTTTGGTGGGCAAAGTGGACAATTTTGAAGAGCGGATTAAAACCCTCCAACAAAAACGGGACACGCTCGCTTCGGACGATTACAAAAGCGCGACCAGCACGATTACGTCGCCGGTGGCGGGGTATTTTGTCTCGTCGCTCGACGGGTATGAGACGTTGCTTGACTACGATAACGTGACGGCGCTTACGGTGGACGATGTGCAAAAGGCTCTGGATGCCAAACCCAAAGCGGACACGGGCAGTGTCGGCAAAGTGGTGGGCAACTATGAGTGGTATCTCGCCTGCATTGTGCCGGTGGAAAAGTTGTCGTTGTTCGGCGAAAAAATGGAACTCAACGTGATGTTGCCTTTCGTGGCGGACGGTGCCATTCCCGTCACGGTGGAAAAAATCAACAAACAGGGTGACAAAGCGGTGGCACTTTTGAAATGCTCCTATATGTCCGAGTCGCTGTCGGCGGTGCGGTGTGAGCAAATTCAGATTTTGCTGACCGAATATTCCGGCTTGTACGTGCCGGATGAGGCGTTGCGCTTTGACAAAAACAACGAACCCGGCGTGTTTGCCCGTAACGGGACGACGTTGCAGTTCCGCCGCGTGAAGATTGATTATCATAGTGAAATGGGCAAATATTCGATTTGCGACCCGGATATGGGTACGGCAAAACTGGAAGCCGAGGTGGAGACGAAGACCGAAACAACCGGAACGGGAACGACAAAAGCGGCGTCCGAGGATACCGAAACGCCCGAAAATTCCCCGCCCGACGAGGAGGAAAACGAAGCTCCGTATTTGAAATTATACGACGATATGGTCGTGGGAGGGAAAAATCTCTATGAAGGAAAAGTCGTTCATTGAGGAAATTGCCGATAACTGCCATCGCGTAGAAGAACGCATCGCGCAGGCGTGTGTGCGAGCCGGACGTGCGCGCGAGGAAGTGACCCTCATTGGCGTGTCTAAAACGGTGGAAGCCGAACGGGTGCAGGCGGCGGTAGACGCGGGCATTACGCGCCTCGGCGAAAACCGCGTGCAGGAACTGTGCGAAAAACAACCGCAGATAACGGGAAACCCCGAATGGCATCTTATCGGTCATTTGCAGACCAACAAAGTCAAGCAGGTGGTCGGTAAAGTGGCGCTTATCCAATCGGTGGACAGCGTCCGCCTTGCTCGTCAAATCGAAAAAGTGTCGGAAGAGCGCGACCTTGTGACTCCGATTTTGGTGGAAGTGAACATCGGGCAAGAGGAGAGCAAGTCGGGTATTTCGGAAACGGAATTGCCGTCGTTGCTGACGGAATTGGCTTTTTGTCGGCATCTTTCGGTGAAAGGACTGATGTGTGTACCGCCGATTTCCGATTCTTCTGAAAAAAAACGGTATTATTTCGCAAAAATGCATCAACTGTTTCTTGACATTCGGGACAAAAAGTTGGATAATATAGATATGCATATTCTTTCCATGGGAATGTCCTCGGATTTTGAGGAAGCCATTTTGGAAGGCAGTACGATGGTTCGTGTCGGTACGGCGCTGTTCGGCCGACGGAATTATCTTTAACATTGCATCATATTAATTTTAGGAGGATACATAGATGGGCATCAAAACTTGGATTGAAAATCTTATGGGCGACGAAGATGTGGACATCGACGAAACCGAAGGCGCGGAGATGGACTTGATTGTTCCGCCGACGGAAGCCGCGGAAGCGGAAATGTCCGACCGTGCCGAGCGCAAACGCAACAACAAAGTGCTCAATATCAACGCGACCGCGCAGTTGCAGGTGGTGCTGGTTAAACCGGAACGCTTTGACGATGCCAGCGTCGTGGCGGATCATCTCAACGCCAAACGTACCGTTGTGCTCAACTTGGAATCGGCGAACAAAGACGTTTCTCGCCGCATCCTGGACTTTTTGAGCGGTGTGGCGTATGCCAACAACGGTCAAATCAAAAAAGTCGCGAACTGCACCTTTATCATCACCCCGTACAACGTGGGGTTGATGGGTGACCTGCTCGACGAATTGGAGAACAATGGGCTCTACTTCTGAGTCCCTTTTGCGCGCCCGTGTGCAGGATGCCGTGACCAGGTGCCTGCGGCGGGGAATTCCGTGTTTCGTTGGTTTTTTGACGGAAGAGGAACGGGAGCTTGCCGAACAGACGGTACGTCGCGAACCCGATGTGGACGGGCTGTTTTTCGGCGGTTACGACGCGGCAGAGCGAGGAATACTCGCGGTGATTCCGCGGGAGTTCCCGCGAGAGGCGGTGCACTTTCCGCTCTCCGCCCTTGCATTTTCTTACCGAAAAGAGGCGACACTCTGTCACCGTGATTTTCTCGGAACCATACTTGGTTGCGGGATTGAGCGGGACGCGGTGGGGGACATCCTTTGCGGCGACGGGTTGACCGTTGCGTTTGTGACGGAGGAACTTGCCCCGTATCTCACCGACCAGATTACTCGTGTCGGTCGGGAGGGTGTGACTGTTCTTTCCGATTATGACGGGCCGCTTCCCGCTTTCAGAAAACCCGAAACGTTGCGCCTTACCGTTGCTTCCCCGCGGCTGGATGCCGTGTTGGCGGCGGTTACGAAATCTTCTCGCGCCAAAGCCGCGCAAACGATTGCGGCGGGATTTGTGTCCCTGTGCCACGCGGTGTGTACCGCGTCGGCGCGAGAGTTAAAACCGGGTGATACCCTCTCCGTTCGGGGTGTGGGCCGTTTCACCGTCGATGCGTTCGCCGGCGAAACGAAAAAAGGGCGGAATATTCTCATCGTGACAACTTACCACTGAGCAAGAGATTTAAAAACATTTTTAGGAGGACAATAGTATGTTATCTGCACAGCAAATTCGCGAAATTACGTTTAGTAAGTCTTTTGGCGGCTACAAGACGAACGAGGTGGATCTTTTCATCGACAACGTTGCCGCCACGGTGGAAGAGTTGACCGCCAAACAGCAGGAAGATCGCGAAAAAATGGAAGTGTTGGCATCCAAACTGATCGAGTATCGCTCGCAGGAGGAAAACATCCAAAACACTATGCTGAATGCCCAACGCTCCGCCGATTCGCTGATGCGTGAGGCTCAACAAAGTGCCGATTTGACGATGCAAGATTTGGAAATCAAGAAAAATCAGGCGATTGAAGATATGGACAAACTGCTCGCCGAGAAACAGGAGGAGCACGACCGCGCGGTGGCTCAACTGACGGCGGAGTATGAGCAAAAAGAAGCGGACGTTCAGGCGCACTATGCGCAATTAAAGGCGGAGAAAGAAGCCGAATATGCCGCCAAAGAGCAGGAATTTGTCGAACTGAAAGACCATGTGGCGACTTTCCAAGACGACTTGCTCTCCATGTACAAAAAACATTTGAAACTGATTGATATGTTGCCGGGCGAAAAAGCGCCGAAAAAAGAACCGGTGGAAGAACCGGTGATGGAAATGCCTGCCGCGGAAGAGTTTGCGGCAGCGCCTGCCGCGGAAGAATTTGCGGTAGCGCCCGCTGCGGAAGAACCGGTGGCGGAAGTGCCTGCCGAAACGGCGGAGACGGCGTTCCAAGCGGAAGGATTTGACGTAGCGGAGTCGGATATCACTTTCGGTGCGCCGACGACGATGGAGACGGAGAACGCGTTTAACGTGGATATGTCCGCGTTTGAAAACACCTCGACGGCGTTTGATACGGCGGCTCCGGCGCAAGAGGATTTTAAGGTTACCTCTTCTCCTTACGGGTTTGACGCTTCGACCGAGTTTGATACGGCGGCTCCGGCGCAAGAGGATTTTAAGGTTACCTCTTCTCCTTTCGGGTTTGACGCTTCGACCGAGTTTGATACGGCGGCTCCGGCGCAAGAGGATTTCAAGGTTACCTCTTCTCCTTTCGGGTTTGACGCTTCGACCGAGTTTGATACGGCGACTCCCGCGCAAGAGGATTTTAAGGTTACCTCTTCTCCTTTCGAGTCGCAAGCGATGTGGCCGGACGCTGAGGTGGAAATTTTGCCGACGGACAAAGAAGAGCGTTTTGCTGATTTGAAATTCGGTGATAACTACGACGTGGGTGGGACGGATAACCCGTTTGGCACGAACCAGTAATCTGAAAACAAAAAGGCGGCGTACCGCACACGGTGCGCCGCTTTTTATGAGAGAGAAGACACGCTATGGCAGACAAAAACGAAAAGATGTCCGTAATTCCACGTCGCGCGTGGGGATGGCGCTTGTTGTGGCTTTGTTTGGCGTTGACGCTGACGGCGCTTGACCAATGGACAAAGCGGTTGGCGGTGGCACACCTTAAATCCGCGCCGCGCGTGCTGATTGACGGTGTGCTTGAACTGACGTATGCGGAAAATACCGGCGCCGCGTGGAGTATGCTGTCGGGAAAGCAGGTTTTCCTCATTACGCTGACGACGGTGATGCTCGGAACGGTTTTGGTTTTGTTGTTGTGCGGCAAGTGGCGGAACGGTTGGTTGCTTGCCGGAGAGACGCTGTTGCTTGCCGGCGGGGTCGGCAACTTGATTGACCGTGTGTGGAATGGCTGTGTAGTGGATTTTATCTATGTAAAGGCCATTCACTTTCCGATATTTAACGTGGCGGACTGTTGCGTTTGCCTCGGCGCGGTAGGAATTCTCATCGATTTGATTTGGTTTGAAAAGGGGGATTTGCGTGGAGACGATGCACCTGCCGCCGCAAACGGCGGGGGAACGGCTGGACAAGACGGTAGCGCAAGCCCTTTCGGTGACGAGAGCAACGGCACAAAAATGGATTGACCGCGATTTGGTAACGGTGAACGGCATTCCGCAAACGAAAAAATACCTTGTGCAAGCGGAGGATGACGTGGCGGTGACTGTGCCCGATGCCGCACCCGCCGAAACGGTGGCGCAGGACATTCCGCTGACCGTGTTATATGAAGACGACGACCTGCTTGTGGTGGACAAGCCGAAAGGGATGGTGGTGCATCCCGCGCCAGGCCACGCGGACGGCACGCTTGTGAACGCGCTTTTAGCGCATTGCGGCGACAGCCTTTCCGGTATCGGCGGCGTGGCGCGTCCCGGTATCGTTCACCGTATCGACAAGGATACAAGCGGGCTTCTGATGGTTGCAAAGAACGACTTTGCCCACCAAAAGCTGGCGGCGCAGATAAAGGCACACACCTTTACACGGGTGTACGAAGCGATTGTGGTCGGCCACTTAAAAGAGGAGAGCGGAACGGTGGATGCGCCGATTGGGCGTCACCCGAAAAACCGCAAAAAGATGGCGGTGACTACCGAACATTCGCGACCCGCCGTGTCCCATTACGAGGTGTTGGAACACCTGCAAGGATGCGACCACGTGCGCGTAAGGCTGGAAACCGGCCGCACGCACCAAATTCGCGTACACATGGCGTATCTCGGCCATCCGGTGCTCGGTGATACCGTCTACGGTTCGTCAACGCCGGTTAAGGGGATTTCCGGGCAATGCCTACACGCGCGCACCCTCGGATTTGACCACCCGCGCACCGGCGAATATATGGAACTCACCGGTGAGTTGCCGGCATATTTTACGGCACTTTTGGAATCGCACAAGGAAAGGTGAACACCTTTACAGCATAATGAGGAGGAATTTTTAGTATGGAGTATCATTTTTCTGACGGCTTGCGGGATTTAAGCCCGTCTGCCATTCGTGAAATTTTGAAATATGCCTCCGGTACGGATATCATTTCCTTTGCCGCGGGCAACCCGTCGCCGGAAGCGTTCCCCGTGGACACGGTGGCGGACATCTCGGATGCGATTTTGCGCAACCGTCCGATTGATGCGTTGCAGTACAGTATCACCGAGGGCTACGCGCCGCTGCGTACCCACGTTACCGAACGGATGAAATCCGTCTACGGAATCGGAGGGGAGGACGATGCGGTGCTTATCACCGCCGGCGCGCAACAGGTGATGAGCCTGATGACCAAAACGCTGTGCAACCCCGGCGACGTCATTTTAGCGGAAGACCCGTCGTTTATCGGGTCACTTAATATGTTCCGCTCGCTCAACGCGAAACTGGTGGGTATTCCGATGCAGGCGGACGGTATGGATATGGAGGCACTGAAAGCGGCGCTCGAACAGTACGACAACGTGCGGTTTATCTATACCATTCCGAACTTCCAAAACCCGACGGGTGTTACCATGTCGATGGAAAAACGCAAACAACTGTACGCCCTCGCGAAAGCGCACGGCGTGATGATTTTGGAGGACAACCCCTACGGCGACCTGCGTTTTGCCGGGGAGGATTTGCCCGCCATTAAAACGATGGACGTGGACGGTATCGTGACCTATGCCGGCAGTTTTTCAAAAGTGCTGTCGCCGGGACTTCGTGTCGGCTACGCGATTGGACCGGCGGCGGTTATCGCCAAAATGACCGTGGCAAAGCAGGGCGAAGACGTACACACCAACATCTGGGCGCAGATGATTTCGGACGAGTTTATGGCGGGCGATTTTGACAGCCACCTGACCCACCTGCGTGAACTGTATCGCAAAAAAGCGCAGCTGATGATGGAGCAGGTGGAAAAAGAACTGGTGCCGACCGGTATTCAGTATTATCCCGTGGAGGGCGGTCTGTTCCTGTGGTGCAAACTGCCTGCCGGTGCAGATATGAAAGAATTTTGCACCCGCGCCGTCAAGGAGAAGAAAGTGGCGGTGGTGCCGGGCAACGCCTTTACGGTGGACGAGCACGCGACGAGCGATTCCATCCGCCTCAACTATTCCACCCCGACCGATGCGGAAATCGTCGAGGGGATGGCGCGTCTCGGCGACTTGGCGCGCGAGATGTTCGGCAAAAAATAAGGATTTTCCATAAAAAGACCCCTCAAGAACGAGTTTTAAGGAGATTTAGCTATGAGTGAACAACCTCTTGTAACGGAAAAGCGCCCGCGTGCGCTGAGTTGCATTCAATCGACCGGTATTCCCACCCTCGGCAACTATTTGGGCGCCCTGCGGAACTGGGTCAAGTTGCAAGACGAGATGGAATGTGCGTTTGCGGTGGCGGATTTGCACGCTATTACCGTGCGGCAGGAGCCGGCGGCGTTTCGCAAGCAGATTTATGAGACGTTTGCGCTGTTGTTGGCGCTCGGACTTGACCCCGACAAAAACGTGGTGTTTGTCCAGTCCCAAGTCCCGGCGCACAGCGAACTGATGTGGCTTCTTTCCAGTTGCACCGCGTTCGGCGAATTGTCCCGTATGACCCAGTTTAAGGACAAGTCGCAAAAACACGCCGACAACATCAATTTGGGGTTGTTTGCCTATCCTACGCTGATGGCGGCGGATATTTTGCTGTATCAGGCGGATTATGTGCCGGTGGGCGCCGACCAAAAACAGCACGTGGAACTGACCCGCACGCTCGGTGAACGGTTTAACGGGCTGTACGGGCCGACGTTCAAAATTCCCGAACCGTATATTATGAAAGCCTGCGCGCGGGTGCGCTCGCTCCAAGAGCCGAGCAAGAAAATGTCCAAATCGGACGAGAACGTCAATGCGTTTATCTCGTTGCAGGACGACGAAGCCACCATTTTGCGCAAATTCAAGCGCGCTGTCACCGACAGCGAAGCGTGCGTGCGCTATGCCGAGGGAAAAGACGGCATCAACAACCTGATGGAGATTTACGCCGCGGTGACCGGTAAAGATTTTGACGCGATTGAAGCGGAATTTGCCGGCAAAGGCTACGGCGACTTCAAAATGGCGGTGGGCGAGGCAGTTGCCGCCGAACTGAAACCGATGCAAGAGCGGCTGAAAACCTACATTGCCGATAAAGGTGAGTTGGAACGGCTGATGAAGCAAGGCGCGGAAAAAGCGCAGTATATGGCGGAACGGACGTTGCAAAAAGCCAAGAAAAAGATGGGCTTTGTCCAAATTTGACGGCGGTTTTGAAAACCGCTTTCAACAACCGAACAAAAAAAGGCACGGTATCGATTGGTATCGTGCCTTATCTTTTTCGGTTGCTATTACGGTGAAAATGCACAAACAAAATGGGCGTTTTTGAAATATTTTTGTTGACAAGTTTTATAGCTGTGTAGTATAATTCAGTATGTAGTGTGGCTTTTTCTGTGCCACGAAAAAAGAAGGAGAGATTTCTATGACCTATAAGAGAATTCTCGGTTTCCTACTTACTCTTGCTTTGATTTTGACGGCGTGTCCTATGGTCGTTTTTGCCGCGGAATCAGGGAATTCTGCCGAGCCCGCACAGGTGCCCGGTGATTGCAATGGTGACGGTGTCATCAATATGAAAGATGTGTTGACGATTCGTCAATATTTGGCGGGTCTCAAAACTTTTGACAAGGCGTTTGCCGAGCATGATAATTGTTTTGACGAACGTACATTGCGCTTGGGCGGTCGCCTCGTGCGCGGTGATGCCAAT
This sequence comes from Acutalibacteraceae bacterium, assembly GCA_045600765.1. Taxonomy (GTDB): domain Bacteria; phylum Bacillota; class Clostridia; order Oscillospirales; family Acutalibacteraceae; genus RGIG426. Next base: position 22,837 of record JAZRYM010000007.1, read on the forward strand.
GGTGACGATGCGGTGAATATGAAAGACGTGTTGTTGCTCCGCAAATTCTTGGTAGGTATGCCGGTGACGTTCGCGGCGCACAACTGCGGTTTGCCGATTGAGCCGACGTCCGCCTCTTCGACCATGCCGACGCCCGCCACTTCGACCATGCCGACGTCCGCGTCTTCGACCATGCCGACGTCCGCCTCTTCGACCATGCCGACGTCTGCCTCTTCGACCATGCCGACGTCCGCCTCTTCGACCGAGCCGACGTCCGCATCTTCGACCGAGCCGACGTCTGCCTCTTCGACCGAGCCGACGTCCGCATCTTCGACCGAGCCGACGTCTGCCTCTTCGACCGAGCCGACGTCCGCCTCTTCGACCGAGCCGACTACGGAGCCAACCACCGCGCCGACTTCGGCACCGCAACCGACGTATTATTCGATTGCGGTTTCCCTCGGCAATGCCACTCCTACCCAGGCAACCGCGGGCGAGACGGTGACGGTGACGGCCGACACCCCGGCAAGCGGTATGGCGTTTGATAAGTG
>JAZRYM010000008.1:0-25534 GCA_045600765.1 Acutalibacteraceae bacterium
AACGGCGGCAGGAAAAAGAGCGCAAACGTACCGAACAACAGCGCAATCGGGTCAAGTCCCGAGAACACAAACACCATCGCCACCGAGAACAAAAACCCATACACGGCAATGAGTGTGCCGAGGATGATAAGGTTCTCTTTCCAACCGAGAAAAATCAGCGAAAAGGCGTTTTTATACAGCTGGCGCAGGTTGAATTTGAAGGTCACCATCATCACGTAGAGGTAAAACTGCATCACGATAAACGCGACGAGAAGCGCCAGCACAAGCGCCATACAGATGAGGCTGGCGGTGGAGCCGTCATAAAAATAGAACAGCGCGCTAAACACCATCAGTCCGCCGATAACAAGATTGATAATTCCCACGGGGAGCGCTTGTTTCCAGTTCTTTTTGATGCACGAAAAGTAGTCAGAGACCAAAAAAACGGGTTTTTCCCGCGCAAAGTTGCGGGTAATAAAGGTGGTTCCCGCGCAGGCAAGACCGTTGGTTATAATCGGCAGAGACAAGAGAACATACAGCAGTCCCAGTTCCAAAAGACTCCAAAATTTACGGAACGTCAGCGACCAAAACTCAAAAAAGTTACGCTTTTCCTCGCGGTTGCGGTCTACACCGCGACCGGGACGGGTCACGTCAAAAATAGACGGTCGTTTGGCCATATTTGGTTCCTCCTTTTTAACATCCTTTTAACGATTCGACGGGCCACTCAAAACAGCAGCGACAGCGTTGTGCCCACTGCCGACGCTAAGAGCGCCAGCAAAAAGCAGAGCAAAAACCGTCGAAAAAACAAGCGAAAATCGCGCCATAAACCCGCTTTTTGCGAGCCGGGCATCACTTGCGATACGAGGCGCAACGTAAGCCGCAACGATTCGGCGCAGGCGATAAGCATTGTCCACACGGCGAGAAGTGTCCCCGGAAGCGACAACAAAAGTGCCGTAACTCCCCCGTCTTTCAGCAACGCCACCTCGCAAAAGCCGGTAAACGCGCCGTAGAAAAACGGGACGGCGAGCGACACGGGAAGCCCGCAAAGGGACATTCCCGCAAGCATCAAAAGTCCAACGGCGGCAAGGGTCACGAGGCTGTTCCTGAAAAACGCGGTAATAGCGCCGAAAAAGCCGGCAAATCCCCCACCGCCTTGACAGAGTGTGGAAAGCAGCGCGGTGGCGCGTACCGGCAGGCGCGAGTACCACAGACAGCCCGCCACAACCCCCGAAAGCACGAGGGTCAAAAAAAGAAACAGACGGCTGTGGGCACCGAAAAAGGTGTGAAATTGCTTGCGAAAACGGCTTGTCCTTGGCATAATCATTCCTCCCTGCTTCATTCCTATGCAGGAAGGAACGGCGTTAGACCGCAAATCCATTGTTGCGTTTTAAGTTGACGCCCACAATGCCGCCGACCGCGCCGCAGGCAAGGCACAGTGCCGCGCTCAGCGCCAAATGCGCGCCCGACGTAACGCCCACGCAGGCGAACCCCACAACCGACACAAGCAAAAAAAGTCCGCCGCCCACGCAAAGCCCGTAGAGCCAGCCTTTTTTGCCGGCGATTTTGGCGGCAATCACGCCGCCGAGCGCCGCTCCCGCCGCGCAGGAGACAAACGCCATCGGCGCCACAAGTCCGGCGGGTACGTCGGTTGCCACGCACAGCGCCGCCGCTCCGAACAAGAGCAGCAGCGTACACAGCACGCCCGAAAGCGTGCCGAACAGCAACGGTTTCACAAAGACCGGCGCGTTAGACGATGAGGTTGATTTTTTCAGCATAACAGTTCCTCCGCATCATGTAAGGATAGTTATCCTTATGCGATGCGGAGGAAAAGTAGACCGATTTAGATGTCGTCGTCATCATCGAAATCGTCGTCATCGTCATCATCGACAACGGCGGCTTCGTGCACGGTGTTGTTCGATTGCACCGCCCATTTTTTCAGGGACAGTTTGGTGCGGTCGGCACCCGTCTCCACGAGAATCAAGTCCTCTTTGACGTTAATCACGCGGCAGATGATACCGCCGATGGTGACAATCTCGTCGCCCACGCGCAGGTCGTTGCGCATTTTCTGTTCCTCTTTTTCGCGTTTTCTCTGCGGACGAATCAGCAGGAAATACATCACGACAAAGATGAACACGAGCATCAGAATGGACGAATACTGATACCACCACGGAGCGGACTCGCCGTTCGCGTTGGTTGCGGCGGCCGCCAAAAACAGATTAGAAAACATAGTTTTACCTCCAAAAAAATCGTTGGTTCTATTATAGCGGAAAAAGTTCCGTTTGGCAAGTGGATTTACGATTTGTTTACATTATTGCTTTTTGACACCGATAGTCACGGCTTCACCGTTGATGTCCCATTCTTTCGTAAAGCCCTCTGCCCCACCGAACAACACGGCATCGGCAAGCACGTCGTCGGCAAGCGAGTCCTTGTATTTCTCGGCGACGGTCAGCACCTTTTCGCTTCCCGTAAAGGAGACGGTGATGCGGTCGGTGACCTCAAGATCGGCTTCTTTACGCATCGTTTGAATTTTGCTGACCAGTTCGCGCACAAGACCTTGCTCCAAAAGTTCCGGCGTAAGCACGGTGCACAGCGCCACCGTTACCCCGTTGTCGGACAGCGGGAAGTAACCCTCTTTTGCGGCAATGTCGATGAGCAAGTCTTCGGCAAGGAGCGTGATGTCGCCCGACGGCAGGTGCAGTTTCAGTTCGCCGGTCGCGTCCAGTTCCGCTTTGGCGGCGTTGCCGTCAAGGGTCGGGAGCGCTTGGCGAATTTCGCCCAGTTTTGCGCCGAATTTCGGGCCGACCGTTTTGAGTTGCGGTTTGAAACTGTAACTCATAAACTCGCCCATATCGTCTTTGAGTTCCACCGCGTTGACGTTCAGTTCCTCCGCGATAACGGTGCGGAACAGTTCCGGTAAATCGCCGCCGGCAGACACCATCATTTTGGACAGCGGCTGACGGTTTTTGAGGTTGGCACCGTTACGGGCGGCACGACCGAGCACCACCACGTCGAGCACGCGCTGCATTGTGGCTTCGAGGTCTTTGTCAATCGCCGTCTCGTCCGCCACCGGATAGGTGCACAGATGGATGCTTTCGGGCGCGGATTTATCGAGATTCCGCACGAGATTTTGGTAAATATCCTCGCTCATAAACGGAATCATCGGCGCCGCCAGTTTGCAAACGGTCACGAGCGCATCATACAGCGTCGCGTAGGCGTTGATTTTATCCTGCGGCATTCCGGTGACCCAGTAGCGCTCGCGGCAACGGCGGACGTACCAGTTCGACAGGTCGTCCACAAAGGCTTGGAGCGCTCTCGCCGCTTCGGGAATGCAGTAGTTGCCGAGGTAGCCGTCCACCTCTTTAATGAGGGTGTTCAGGCGGGAATTGAGCCACTTATCCATCACGGAAAGGGTCGCTTTATCCGCCTTTTGTTTGGTCGGGTCAAAGTTGTCGATGTTGGCATACAGCGTGTAGAACGCATAGGTGTTCCACAGCGTACCGAGGAACTTGCGCTGCCCTTCGACCACCGCTTTGTCGTGGAAGCGGTTCGGAAGCCACGGCGCGGAGTTGATGTAGAAATACCAGCGGATGGCATCCGCACCGTATTTTTGAAGCGCATCGAACGGGTCAACGGCGTTGCCCTTGGATTTGGACATTTTCTGCCCGTTTTCGTCCTGCACAAGACCGAGCACGATGACGTTTTTATACGGCGCTTTGTTGAACAGCAGGGTGGAAATCGCGAGCAGCGAATAGAACCAACCGCGGGTCTGGTCAACCGCTTCGGAGATGAAGTCCGCCGGGAATTGCGCTTCAAACAAGTCTTTGTTTTCGAACGGATAGTGGTGTTGTGCGAACGGCATCGAGCCGGAGTCAAACCAGCAGTCGATGACCTCCGGCACACGTTTCATCGGTTTGCCGCAATGCGGGCATTTGATGGTCACCGCATCGATGTACGGGCGGTGCAGTTCGATGTTGTCCGGGCAGTTGTCGGACAGTTCTTTCAGTTCGGCGATACTGCCAATCGCGTGACGGTGGCCGCACTCACATTCCCAAATGTTCAGCGGCGTACCCCAATAGCGGTTGCGGCTGATACCCCAATCCTGCACGTTTTCAAGCCAGTCGCCGAAGCGGCCTTTACCGATGCTTTCGGGAATCCAGTTGACGGTGTTGTTGTTTTTGATGAGGTCGTCTTTCACGTCGGTCATACGGATGAACCACGAATCCCGCGCGTAGTAGATAAGCGGCGTGTCGCACCGCCAGCAATGCGGATAGCTGTGCTCAAAGGTGGGTGCGGAGAACAAAAGCCCGCGTTTTTCGAGGTCGATAAGCACCTCTTTGTCCGCCTTTTTGCAGAACATCCCCGCCCACGGGGTTTCTTTGGTCATCTCACCCTTGCCATCCACCAGTTGAACAAACGGCAGGTCGTAGTTTTTGCCCACCACCGAGTCGTCCTCACCGAACGCCGGCGCAATATGGACAACGCCGGTACCGTCGGTCAACGTAACGTAGGTGTCGCAGGTGACGAAATAGCATTTTTTGTTCGGATTCACGAAATCGAACAGCGGCTCATACTCCTTGTATTCAAGGTCTTTGCCCTTGTACGATTCCAGCACTTCCGCGCCGTCGCCGAGCACCGTTTGCACCAGCGCTTCCGCCATATAGTAGGTATATTCGTCTTGTTTCACCTTGACGTAGGTTTCGTTCGGGTTGACGCACAGCGCCACGTTGGACGGGAGCGTCCACGGCGTAGTCGTCCACGCGAGGAAATAGGCATCCTCCCCTTTGACCTTAAAGCGCACCACGGCGGAGCGCTCTTTCACGTCTTTGTAGCCCTGCGCCACCTCGTGGGAGGAAAGCGGTGTGCCGCAACGCGGGCAATACGGGACGATTTTGTAGCCTTTGTAGAGCAAGCCCTTTTCCCAAATTTGTTTCAGCGCCCACCACTCCGACTCGATAAAGTCGTTGTCGTAGGTGATGTACGGCTTGTCCATATCCGCCCAGAAACCGACGGTAGAGGAAAAATCCTCCCACATTCCCTTGTATTTCCAAACGCTCTCTTTGCATTTTTCAATAAAGGGTTCCAGCCCGTATTCTTCGATTTGCTCCTTGCCGTCAAGCCCGAGCAGTTTCTCCACTTCCAGTTCAACCGGAAGTCCGTGGGTGTCCCAGCCGGCTTTACGCGGCACTTCGTAGCCTTTCATCGTGCGATAACGCGGAATCATATCTTTGATAACGCGGGTCAGCACGTGACCGATGTGCGGTTTGCCGTTGGCGGTCGGCGGGCCGTCAAAAAAGACGTAAGGGTCTGCCCCTTTACGCTCCTCGATGCTCTTTTGGAAGATGTCGTTCTCTTTCCAGAAGGCTTCGATTTTCTTTTCGCGCTCCACGAAGTTCAAGTCCGTGGAAACCTTGTCGTACAGTGCCATAGGTGAAAATCCTCCATTTCTTTTCGGTGGAATATTGAACCCGATTTATCTTGCGCCGTTCAGCGGCGATAGAGACATGTAAGGGCGAGTGCCTTTACGGCAACCTCGCTTGAAAAGTCGCCCGGTCGCACACGAAAACGCCAGTTTCCCTCGACCGTGCCGGGAATATTGATGCGCGCTTCGCTCCCTTTTTCGAGCCAGTCCTGCGCTTGGGAAATGACCGTGTCCGCGCGGGAGGCAAGCAGGGTTTTGAGCATCCTTTGCGGCGCATCTTCGCGGTCGGATACGCCGAGATACCGCGCGGCAAACTCCCATTCCTCCGCGCCCGCGGTGCGCGCCCAACCGAGAATGGTGTCGTTGTCGTGCGTGCCCGTGTAGGCAACGCAATGTTCGGTGAAATTGTGCGGCAGATAACTGCTGTCGCCGTGCACGTCCGCGAAGGCGAACTGCATCACCCGCATACCGGGATACCCGCTTTCGGCGAGCAGTTCATACACGGCGGGCGTGAGATAGCCCAAATCCTCCGCAATGAGCGGAAGCGCGCCCAGTTCCCCTTCGAGCGAGCGGAACAAGTCCATTCCGGGCCCTTTGCGCCACACGCCGTTTTTGGCGTTTTCCGCCTCGGCGGGAATGCAGTAATAGGACTCAAACCCGCGGAAATGGTCGATACGCACCGTGTCGTATAACCGGCAGGCATGGCGCACGCGCGCGTGCCACCAGGCGTAATCGGTGTCTTTCAGCGCCGCCCAGTGGTAGACGGGATTTCCCCACTTTTGCCCCTCTTCCGAGAACGCATCCGGCGGACAGCCGGACACCTCTTTCGGGTTGCCCTCGGCATCCAGCGCAAACAGTTCGCGGTGACTCCACACGTCGGCGGAATCCATCGCCACATAAATGGGCAAATCGCCTAAAATATCAATGCCTTTCGCGTTGGCGCGAGCCTTTAAGGCGCGCCATTGGCGGAAAAAGAGGTATTGGAGCATTTGCACGTAGTCGAGCGCGTCGCGGTGTGAAGCCGCAAACGCCGCAAGCGCGGTTTCGTCGCGGTCGCGGTAAGGCGGTGCCCAGTCGTTCCACGGTGCGCCGCCGTGTGCCTCTTTCAGAGCGCAAAAGAGCGCGTAGTCGAAAAGCCAGCCGCTTTCCGCCTCGCAAAACGCCGCGTAATCGGGCGGCGGAGAGGCAAAAAAGCGGGAATACGCGGTTTTGAAAAGGAGCGGACGGTAGGTGTTTACGCGGTCGTAATCCACCGCGTCGGGCGAACATTCCCAGGAAAACGCGGCGCACTCGCTCTCTTTGAGCCAGCCGTCTTTGACAAGAAAATCGAGGTCGATAAGAAGCGGGTTGCCCGCAAAGGTGGAGTCGGACTGGTACGGCGAATTCCAAAGCCCGGTCGGTCCGAGCGGCAAAATCTGCCATATCGTTTGTCCGGCGGCGGCGAGAAAATCCACAAACGCATAGGCGGCGGCACCCATCGTCCCGATACCGTACGGAGACGGCAACGAGAAAATCGGCAACAACATTCCGCTTTTGCGCATGGGTCTCTCCCCTTTCTTCCGGTTTTTCGCGTGTATTCGGCTTATTCTTCCCGCAGTTCTACGCGGCGGATTTTTCCGCTGATGGTTTTCGGCAGTTCGTCGCGGAATTCCACAATACGCGGGTATTTATACGGTGCGGTATGCTTTTTCACATACGTTTGGATTTCTTTTTTCAGTTCCTCGCTCGGCAGACGGTCTTTCGTCAGCACAATGGTGGCTTTGACCACCTGCCCGCGAATTTCGTCCGGTGCGGCGGTCACGGCACATTCGAGCACGTACGGCAACTGCATAATCACGCTTTCAATCTCAAACGGGCCGATACGGTAGCCGGAAGATTTAATGAGGTCATCCACCCGACCGACGTAGAAGAAGAACCCGTCCTGGTCGCGCCACGCGGTGTCGCCCGTGTGGTAGCAACCGTCGTGCCACGCTTCGCGTGTGCTTTCCTCGTCGCCGTAGTAGCCGGCAAACAGACCGCAGGGCGCGCCGTTTTCGGTATGCACGACGATTTCGCCGACCTCACCCACTTTTGCGGGTGTGCCGTCCGGCAGAAGAATATCCACGTCGTACAGCGGGCTCGGTTTGCCCATCGAACCGGGTTTCATCGGTTGCCCGACAAAGTTGCCGACGGTGAGGGTGGTCTCCGTTTGCCCGAATCCCTCCATCAGCGGCACGCCGGTGCCTTTCAGGAACTGGTTAAACACCTCGGGGTTGAGCGCTTCGCCCGCCACCGTGGCGTATTTCACCGAGGTCAAATCATAGGCCTGCAAATTCTCCTTGATGAAGAAGCGGTAAATGGTCGGCGGCGCACAAAAGGTGGTGACGTTGTATTTCGACAGCATCGGAAGCACGTCGGCGGCATCAAATTTTGTAAAATCATAGGTAAAGGTCGCCGCTTCGCACAACCATTGCCCGTACAGTTTGCCCCAAAGTGCCTTACCCCAACCAGTATCCGCCATGGTGAAATGCAGGCCGTTCGGGTCTACGTTGTGCCAGTATTTCGCGGTGATGAAGTGCCCGAGCGGGTACAAATGGTTGTGTACCGCGATTTTCGGGTAGCCGGTCGTACCGGACGTAAAAAACATAATCAGCGGGTCTTTGCCGCCGGCGGTATCGTCCGTGCGCTTAAAATCGGCGAAAAATGCGGGCATTTCGGCATCGAAATCGTGCCAGCCGGAGCGACTGCCGTTCGTCAAAATTTTCACGCGAAGCGACGGACATTGTTCCGCCGCCAAATCCACCTGCTCCGAAACGGCGCTGTCGCCGCTGCACACCACGGCGGACACGCCCGCCGCGTTAAAGCGGTAGGTGAAATCGTGTTCCGTTAAAAGGTCGGTGGCGGGAATTGCTACCGCACCGAGTTTGTGGAGCGCCAAAATGGAGAACCAGAACTGGTAGTTGCGGCGGAGCACCAACATCACGCGGTCACCTTTTTTGATGCCGAGCGAACGGAAATAGTTGGCGGTTTTCGCCGACTGCTCACGCATATCGGCAAAGGTAAAGGTGCGGGCGGTTTTGTCGGCGGAAATGTGAAGCATCGCCGTTTTTTGCGGGCATTTTTCGGCAAGCGCATCCACCACGTCAAAGGCAAAGTTGAAATGCTCCGTGTTTTTGAACGCAATGGATTCGAGATGACCGTCCGTCACCGTTTCGTCGATAAAGCGGGCGTACACCGGGTCTTTCAGGTTGGCTTTTTCCACGTTGGTCACCGACGGCATCGAAACAGCTTTTTCGACTTGCCCGAAGTCGTCACTGCTCGGGTTCATCACCACGGCGTAAATCGCGGCATCTTCCCCATTCATCGCCACCAAGTCGTGCGGCGTGGAACTGTCATAATACACGCTGTCGCCCTCGCGCAAAATCTCGTGGTGGTCGCCGATTTGGATTTTGACCGTGCCTTTTACGACAACGTCAAATTCCTGCCCTTTGTGAACACACAAGTGCGCGGGACTCATCAGCGCTTCGGCGGAATACGGGATTTCCACATAAAACGGCTCGGCAATTTTGTGCTTAAACAGCGGCGCCAAGTGGTGGTAGGTGTAGCCCTCCATCCGCGTGAAATGCAATCCGTCGCCTTTGCGGGTGACGGTGTAGTTGGTCAAAATCGGGCTGTTGCCCTCCATAATATCGGTCATTTCAATGCCGCAGACGTTGGCGAATTTATACACAAACGTAAATCCGAAGTCGGTTTCACCCGCTTCAATGCGGCGATATTCCTCCACCGACACGCCGGTACGCGCCGCCATATCGTCGGCAGCGATGCCTACGTCCTCGCGCACGGCGCGAATTCGGCGCGCCACCTCTTTTAGTTTTTCGGCAGCCACAAACACTTCCTCGGACATCAAAACAACCTCCTTTTTGCAAAAATAGGGACAATAAAAAAATTCCGTCTCAAAGTTTCCTTTGAGACGGAATGAAATTCCGCGGTACCACTCAAATTGCGCCGAACGGCGCCCCTCAACGGGTTCCAACAAACCCTTTGCCTTCACGCGGCAAGTACGGAAGCCGTCTACTGGCGGGAAAACCCGCGTTCGGGACTTCGGCTCGGAAGGGATCGTTAAAACGCGCTGTTGTCGGCTCACAGCAACCGCCGACTCTCTGAAAACGCGGACGTTTTAACCGTCTTCGTCATCGCCTTTAATTAGGTATTAAGTTTACAACAAAAGAAAGCATACCACTTTCTTTCCCGTTTGTCAACGGTTTTTTACGGATTATTTTCTTGCGGAGTAATTTCGGCTTTATCGTCGGACGGCTTCCCCGCCTCGTTTTCACCGAGCGCCTCATCGCCCGCCGTAATCACCCGCGACGATTCCACAAGCGCTTCAATTTCCGCATCAGTCGGAATAGGCGTGCCTTTGCGGTACTGGTGGTTGAGCGTTTTGGAAAAGCGCTTATCCTCATACATCATTTTGTCAATGCGGCGCAGGAACTCTTTCATATTGTGGTAGTCGAGCGGCATCATTTCGGCGTAGCCGAGCGCCACCTGAATAGCGGGAAAATGGTCTTCGTTGTAAGCATCCAATTTTTCTTTGAAATCGGCGATGTGCTGTTCCATTTGTTCTTCCGACACACCGCGGATAAACGCCACAAACTCGTCACCGCCGAGACGGAAACATTGCCCGTTTTTGCCGAACACTTCAGACAAAATCGAACTCACGGTGATGATGATGGCATCGCCCATCTCGTGGCCGAAATTGTCGTTCGTATATTTCAAATCGTTGATGTCGGCAATCAAGCCATACATCCGGTCTTTCGGCGGGTGGGCGGTGATGTCTTCCAAATATTTTTCATAGGCGTTGCGGTTGCGGATACCGGTGAGCATATCGCTGTACGCCATTTCCTCCAACAACATCGTTTCCACGTCGTTACGCCACTGACCGGAGTAGGTCACCGTAAAGTAGGACACCTGCGTCATCAGGAACAACACGGTGCCGATGGCGAAGAAAAGGCAACTGTTCGGCGACGAATGCCCGATAAAAACGAGCAGTAAATCCAAAAGCGAGCCCACCGCGACAAGCACCGTGGTGTCGTTTCCCCACGGGCGATCGCTTTCGTCCGTCTCCGATTTGTAGATACCGACAAGTACGGTAACCATCGAAAACGCGACCAGCGCAAAGGTCAGCGGAAGCAGGTCGCGGAAATCCGCCACGTGAAGGGACGCAAGCGCGGTCTGCCCTACAACGTTCAAGAAGTTCAGCAATATGGCAAGTATTTGGAAATTGCGGTATTTTTCCTCGGTGGTAGCGGTAAAAATGCTGACAAACGGAATAGGCATTGTAAGTAGCGTCGCGTAAGTAAGAAAATGAATTGTCAGCGGATTTTTGATAAGAAACGGGATATAGGGCAACCGAGAGAAAAGAAATCCCGCAAACAGCAAAGCAAAGACACCGATATTCCAAAACGTATCGGAGAGACGGCGATTTTCTTTCATCCGGATAGTGAACATCCAAATGGCAAGTCCGGCAATCACCGCCACAACGGCAATCATCAAAAGCGGAATGGACGAGAGAATACTGCGGCTTATAAACGTCTCTTTCTCGGCATATTCCGGAGACAAAATCTCGTAAAACGGTGTATGGACGCTCTGGAAAGTGTAGCGAATGGACAGTTCTTTGCCAACGGCATCCTCCGGCAGTTGAACGTAGTGGTAGGTGGTACCGGTCATACCGGACATCAGGGAATTTTCGTTCGGGTAAGAATACAACACCTGCCCGTTCAAAAACACCGACACGTTTTCGTATTTGGAGCCGACACGCAACACCGCGCCGGTATTGCCGACACGCTCATCCAACACGCGGGCGATGGTGACAACACCGTTGCCGTGATGCATCGTTTGCGGAAGCGTCTTTTGGGCGCTGTCACCGTCGGAATTCACCACTTGCCAGCCTTTGTTCCAAACGGAATAGTCACGGGACACAAAATCCGGAAGATTGACGGCATCGTCTATGAGGGAAACCAGCAAAAGAACCAACATCAAAAACAACAGAAGCAACATACAGGTTTTTCTTTCGCTTCGGTTCGTATAAAACGAGTTAAGCACCGCAATCCCTCCTTACCCCAAACCTCAAATGTCCCTTAGGTATTTTATTATTTTATCTTTTTTTTCGGAAAATGTCAACACCAATAGCCCAAATTCTTTGCCGAAAAAGATAAAAACGCCCGCAACCAACGCCGCGGGTTCATAAGGAACGAACCCGTGGTGAAGGAGAGCGGGCGAAATTCAGCGGTGTATAATCTTAAAAACGTCGGAAAACGCAATCACAATGGAGAGCAAAATCAAGAGCACAAACCCGATTGTGTGCACAATAGCTTCGTATTTTTGCGGGACGGGTTTGCGGGCGACCAATTCAATCAGCAAAAACAAGAGCCGTCCGCCGTCCAGCGCGGGAAGCGGGAGCAGATTGAACAGTCCCACGTTTACCGAGATGAGAATAACCAACATCAAAAAGGCGTAAACCCCTTGCAAACTGTTGTTTTGCACCGCTTCTTGTACCGCGGAATCCACCGCGTCGGCGATAATTTCGGTCGTTCCCACCGGGCCGGACAGTTCGTTTAAGCCGTATTCCCCTTTGAGGATACTGCCGAGACTGCGCCACACAAGCACGGTGTAACTGTATTCCATTTTGACCGCTTGGGACAAGGTGGAAAGTACCGTGCGTTTGATGGGTTGTACCGTAAAGTCATAGGAGAGATAGCGTGTGCCGTCGTCGGCGGTTTTTAAGCGGAATTGCACGTTTTCAAGCGGTTGTTTCACCGCTTTGCCGTCCACCGTGCGGCGCACCACAAAATCAAACGCGCCATCCTCGTCGCTTTGGAGAATCATCACAAGGTCGAGGTCGGTGGCGATACGCTTGCCGTCCACCCGCAAAACCGTGTCGCCCGAACGCAACCCGCTTTTATACGCGGGCGATGTCTCGTCAATGGACGAGAGGGTGACGCTCGAAAAGGCGGGCTTTTCCTCTCCGCTTTGGACGGGCATACAGCAAGACAGCGCGAACACAAGGAGCACAAACGCCATCACAAAGTTCATCGTCGCGCCTGCTACCACCACAAAAATCCGTTTCAGGCACGGTTTGTTGGAAAAGGCGGCGGGGTCGTCGCTGTCCTCGTCCTCCCCTTCCATGGCGCAGTAGCCGCCGATGGGAAGCCAGCGGAGAGAGTAGGTCGTCTCCCCTTTTTTCTTTTGGACGATTTTCGGGCCCATACCGACGGAAAATTCGTTGACCCGCACGCCCATCCACTTGGCGACGGCGAAGTGCCCCGCCTCGTGTACGACGATAATCACGCCGAATACCAAAATGGCGGCGAGAATTTCCAAAATGAATACGAGAGTGTGTACCAAATTAAAACCTCACTTGTCACAGTTATGCGTTTGCAAGCACCAATTCCCGCGCCGCGCGGTCGGCGGCAAGCACCGCCTCTACGCTGTCTGCCGCACCCCAATCGCGGTCGAGCGTTGCGGCAACCAGGCGGGAAATATCGCAAAAACCGATTTTATCCTGCAAGAACAGGGCGACCGCCTGCTCGTTTGCGCCGTTGACCGCGGCGGGAGCCGCACCGCCGACGGTAATCGCGCGGCGGCAGACGTTCATGAGCGGAAAGGTCGCGTTGTCCGGCTCAAAAAAGGTCAGTTTGCCGCATTCGGTCAACGACAGTTGTTTCACCGGCGACGGAAAACGGTCGGGATAGGTCAGCGCGTACTGAATGGGAATCCGCATATCGGGTACACCGCATTGCGCGAGCACCGAATGGTCGGCAAATTCAATGAGCGAGTGCACCACGCTTTCGCGGTGCACCACAATGTCGATTTTGTCCGCCGGCATATCGAAAAGCCAGCGCGCTTCGATGAGTTCCAGTCCCTTGTTCATCATCGAGGCGGAATCAATGGTGATTTTCGCGCCCATCGACCAGTTTGGGTGTTTGAGCGCGTCCTCTTTTTTCATCCTTTCCAGTTCCGCTTTCGTTTTCCCGAAAAACGGGCCACCCGAAGCGGTTAAAATGAGCCGCGCGGCGGAGCCGTTGCGCGGTTTGCCCTGCAAGCATTGAAAAATCGCGGAATGTTCGCTGTCTACGGGAAGCAGGCGCACGCCCTTTTCCGCTACGGCGCGGGTAACGAGTTCGCCGCCCGCCACAAGTGTCTCTTTGTTGGCGAGCGCCACGTCGTGCCCCGCCTCAATAGCGGCAAGGGTCGGTTGCAACCCCGCTACGCCGGTAATCGCGTTTAACACGGTATCGGCATCGGGTGTCGCCGCGAGTTCGCACATGCCGGAAAGCCCGGACAGCACGCGAATGTCGGTATCCGCCAAGCGCGTGCGCAAGTCTTTTGCCGCCGCTTCGTCCATCATCGCCACCGTTTGCGGGTGAAATTTACGGCACAGCGGTTCAAACGGCTCCACACGGCTTCCCGCCGCCATCGCCGTTACTTCAATATGCTGTTTTTCCGCCACGTCAAGCGCCTGCGTTCCAATCGAACCGGTCGCACCGAGCAAGACAAGATGTTCTGTCAAAAGAGGTCTCCCCTTTTAGTGTATCAAAATAGGTGGGTGGTTATGAGTTGATTGTGTAAATAATCGGCCATTGCATAAGCGACAGCACCACGAGCGGCGCGGTCAGCAGTAAACTGTCGAAGCGGTCCATTACGCCGCCGTGGCCGGGCATCAGGTTGCCGAAATCTTTAATGCCGGCGTGGCGTTTGATGAGCGAAGCGAGCAGGTCGCCGAACACGGACAGCGCCGCGCCGAGCAGCGTGACCGCCGCCACCGCGTAATAATTTACAACCGCTTCGGGCGCAATCCACGTCGCATACACGTACGCCACCGCAAGGCAGATGATGACCGACGTAAACAGCCCGCCGATTAAGCCTTCCACCGTCTTTTTCGGGCTGATTTCGGGGCATAGTTTCGTTTTGCCGCACAGCACGCCGGTAAAATACGCGCCGGTGTCGCTCATCCACGGAATCAGCAACATCCACACCACGGGAAACAAGCCGTAAGCGCGCAAAAACGCAATGGACGACAGCGCAAGCGCCGACAACACCGTTACCGCGCCCGCATAGAGCGTGGCGGTGGCGGGCTGGTCTTTGTGCCGCACGACCTGCGCGACAACAAGAAGCGTGCCGAACCCGTACAGAATCCACAAAAGCGCGCTTTGCGGCAGATAGTGCCAAAACGGGACGGATGCGGCAAACACCATACACACCGCGCAAACGGGTTTGGACGGCGCGAGGTTGGTGGCAATCAACAGTTCATATACGGCGATAACGCACAGCGCCGCCACGCCGATTTCGACAATAAGCAACAGCGGTTGTACGAGCACGGCGATAAGCAGCGCCGCGCCGACGAGACCGCTGATAATACGAGTTTTCACTTATACTCCTCCAAATCGCCGGTTCCGTCCGGCATACTCCATCAGGGCACGGTCAAGGTCGTCGCTTGTAAAATCGGGCCACAACACGTCCATAAACACGTATTCCGCATACGCCGCTTGCCAAATCATAAAATTGGACAAGCGGTATTCCCCGCTCGGGCGCAAAATAAGGTCCACGGGCGGTTGGTCTTCGGTATACAGATGTGACGTAATCGCCGCCGCGTCAATCTGTTCGGGCGACAGCGTACCCGCCTGCACCTCGGCAGCAAGCGCGCGCGCCGCGTGCACCAGTTCGTCCTGCCCGCCGTAGTTTAAGGCGATGTTGAGAATCATCCCGGTGCGGTCGGCGGTGGAGGATTCCACCTCCTCCATCAGTTCGCGGATGTCCGCCGACAAGGGCGCGCGGTCACCGATAAAGCGGGTGCGGATATTTTCGTTTTTGAAATCGAGAAGCGACTCTTTGAGGTAGGAACGCAACAAGTCCATAATCGCGTTGACCTCAGTTTCGGGACGTCGCCAGTTTTCGGTAGAAAACGCATACACGGTGACGATTTTAATACCGCGCGCCTCGCAATGCTTCACGATGGAGCGAAACGTCTTGGCACCGGCGCGGTGACCGAATTGGCGAGGAAGGCCCCGTTTTTTCGCCCAACGGCCGTTGCCGTCCATAATAATCCCGATATTTGCGGGCAACTCCTCCGCCCGAAGATCGAACGAAGGAGTTTTACTCTTTCCGGCACTCACAGTTCCAGAATATCCTTTTCTTTTGCTTTCGCGAGTTCATCCACCTGTTTGCAGAAGTCGTCGGTGATGGTTTGGACTTTCTTTTCGCCGTTTGCCTGGTCGTCTTCCGTAATCTCGGCGTTCTTTTTCATCGTTTTCAGCGACTCAATCGCATCGCGGCGAATGGAGCGGATGGCGACTTTCGCCTCCTCGGCGTATTTCGAGATGTTTTTGCACAGCTCTTTGCGGTGCTCCTCCGTCAGCGGCGGGAAATTGAGGCGGATAATCGACCCGTCGTTTTGCGGGTTGATGCCAATGTCCGACGTGAGAATGGCGCGCTCAATATCTTTGAGGGCACTCTTGTCGTACGGCACGATTTTGAGCAAACGCGGTTCGGGCGACGACACGTTGGCGAGCTGGGTCACCGGCGTGGGTGCACCGTAATAGTCCACCATCACGCGGTTGAGCACCGCGGCGGAAGCACGACCGGCACGGATACCGGCGTATTGCTCGTTGAGAGCGTTGATTGTTTTGCCCATTTTGGTTTCGGCTTTGTCAAACACTTGTTGCATACTGGCAACCTCCTTAAAAATATAGAACGAAAAATCGGTGTTTCTGACTTATTTTACAATCGTGCCGATGGAGTCTTCCCCGGCGATGGCACGCACAATGTTTTGCGGGTCGTTCAGGTTAAACACAAGCAACGGGATTTTGTTGTCGCGGCAAAGGGTGGCGGCAGTGCCGTCCATCACCTTCAAATCTTTGCTGAGCACTTCGGAGAAAGAGAGCGTATCGAACTTTTTGGCATTCGGGTTCACTTTCGGGTCGGAATCGTACACCCCGTCCACCATACTCGCCTTAAAGAGGATATCCGCTTCAATTTCCGCCGCACGGAGCGCCGCCGCGGTATCGGTGGAGAAAAACGGGTTGCCCGTGCCACCCGCAAAGACAACGACACGCCCTTTTTCAAGGTGGCGCACCGCGCGACTGCGGATATACGGCTCACAAATCTGGTTGGCTTGCACCGCCGATTGCACCCGCACGACGCAACCGAGCTGTTCAAGCGCATCGCACAAGCCGTGACCGTTGATAATGGTGGCGAGCATCCCCATATGGTCGGCGCGGGTACGGTCCATCTGACCGCTTTGGCGACCGCGCCAGAAGTTGCCGCCGCCGACAACGATACCGATTTGTACCCCGGCATCGACACACTCTTTAATCGGCGCACAGAATTTCAGCAGGGTTTCAAAATCAAGACCCATCCCCTTATCGCCGGCGAGTGCCTCGCCGCTGAGTTTCAATAATACGCGCTTGTACTTCGGTGTCATAAACATCTCTCCCTTTGTTACACAATTTTATATTACTGTTATTTTACAATAGAAACGCCCGATTGTAAAGATTTTCCGACAAAAAAATGATGAAATTTTTGTCTCTTGACATTCCAAACGGAGTGTGGTAAACTATGAGATTGTAAACGCTTGGAAAAAGAGAGTACGTGCAAACCCTGTCCCCGAAAGAGACAATCGTCACCGGCTGAAAGCGATTGGCGGGCAGTTGCACCGAAGTTCACTTTGGAGCGGCGCGCTTGAACCCCGTTTGTCGGGTGTGTAGGGCGCGACGGCAACCCCGTTATCGGTGTCGAGTGTTTGCGCTTTGGCGCAAAAATCGGGGTGGTACCGCGGAGTGTTGTCCTTCGTCCCCTTTGTTGGGGTCGAGGGCTTTTTTTATGCCCGCACCGCCGAAAAACAGAACATCATTCCAAAACGGAAAGGACGATAGTATGAAAGACAAATTGGAAGCCCTGCGCCGCGAAGCGCTGGACGAAATTGCCGCCGTAAACGACGAGTCGGCGCTCGATGCCTGGCGTGTCAAATACCTCGGCAAAAAGGGTGCGCTGACCGAAATTTTGCGCGGAATGGGTGCACTTCCCGCCGAGGAACGCCCGAAAATGGGACAACTCGTCAACGAGGTGCGCGCCGCGTTTGAGGAGACGTTTGCCAAAACCTCCGACCAAATGAAAAACGCCGCCAAAAATGCACGTCTCGCCAACGAGACGGTGGATATCACGATGCCCGGAAAAACCAACTGCGGCGGCTCGCTTCATCCGCTTAACCAAACGCTTGCGGATATGATTGACATCTTCCAGTCGATGGGATTTGACGTGGTGGACGGCCCGGAAATCGAAACCGACCACTACAACTTTGAAGCGCTCAACGTGCCCGCCGACCACCCGGCACGCGATATGCAGGATACCTTCTATCTCGCGGACAACCTCCTGCTTCGCACCCAGACCTCGGCGGCGCAAATCCGCACGATGGAAACCCGCAAACCGCCCATTCGCATCATTTGCCCCGGTCGCGTGTACCGCGCGGACGAGGTGGACGCGACCCACTCCCCGGTGTTCCACCAGGTAGAGGGTTTGGTGGTGGACAAGGGCATTACGATGTGCGACCTCAAAGGGGTGCTCGAACAGTTCGCCCACGAGATTTACGGAAAGGACACCAACGTCCGTTTCCGCCCGTCCTTCTTCCCCTTTACCGAGCCGAGCGTCGAAGTGGACGTCTCCTGCCCGGAATGCGGCGGTAAAGGTTGCCGCGTGTGCAAAGGCGAAGGCTGGATTGAAATCCTCGGCGCCGGCATGGTGCACCCGCGTGTGTTGTCCGGTTGCGGTATTGACCCGGAAGAGTATTCCGGCTTTGCGTTCGGTATCGGACTTGACCGCCTGACCACCACCCGCTACAAAATCAGCGATATTCGCCTGCTGTTTGAAAACGACCTGCGTTTTCTGCAACAGTTTCAAGGAGGGAACGTGAAATGAAAATCTCGTTAAGTTGGCTGAAACGCTATGTGGACATTGACGTTCCCGTGGAGAAACTGTGCGACAAAATGGTGATGAGCGGCTTTGAAATCGAGGGAATGGAAGACCTCTCCGCTACGATGAGCAACGTGGTTGCCGCCAAAATCGTCAAACTGGAAAAACATCCCGATGCCGACAAATTGCAGATTTGTCAAATGGACGTGGGCGGCGACGAACTGGTGCAAATCGTCACCGGCGCACAAAACGTGTTTGAGGGCGCCATTGTCCCCGCCGCGCTGCACGATTCCCACCTGCCGAACGGTGTGCACATCAAAAAAGGCAAACTGCGCGGCGTGGAATCGAACGGTATGCTCTGCTCCGGCGAGGAATTGTGCTTGAAAGAGGGCGACTATCCCGGCGCGGAAGTATACGGTATTCTTATCCTTAAAGACGACGTGAAAGTGGGCACCGATATGCGTGACGTGCTCCACCTAAACGACGTGGTGGTGGATTTCAAAATCACCGCCAACCGTCCCGATTGCCAGAGCGTGCTCGGTGTCGCCCGCGAAATCGCGGTGGCACTCAAAACCGAGTTCCGCCTGCCGAAAACCGGCTACACCACCGTCGGCGGCGACATCGCCGACTACATCGACGTAACGGTGAATGAGCCGGAACTCTGCCCGCGCTATATGGGCCGCGTGGTGAAAAATTTGCGTATCGGCCCGTCGCCCGACTGGATGGTGGACTGCCTGCGCGCCGCCGGAATGCGCTCCATTAACAACATCGTGGATATCACCAACTTCGTGATGCTCGAAACGGGTCAACCGATGCACGCTTTCGACCTGCGCGACGTGAAACAGAACAAAATCATCGTCCGCCTCGCCGAAAACGGCGAAGAAATTGTCACATTAGATGACAAGGCACATACCTTGACAGACAATATGCTCGTCATCGCGGACGGCGAAGCACCCTCCTGCCTTGCCGGTATTATGGGCTCGGCGGGAAGCGGCATTAAAGACGACACAACGGAACTGTTCTTCGAGGCGGCGAAATTCCGCCGCGACAGCGTGCGCCGCACCGCGCGCGCCCTCGGAATGCGCACCGAATCGTCCGCCCGTTTTGAACACGGCGTGGATGCCGGCTCCATTCCCTACGTGCTCGACCGCGCCCTTTCGCTTATCGCCGAACTGGATTGCGGCGACATTGTAGACGGAACGATTGACAAGGCAAGCACCTTTACAGAGCCGCGCGTTATCCAAACGACCGCAACGGACATTTGTGCCCTGCTCGGCGTGGAAATTCCCGTGGAAACGATGGTGGAAATCCTCAATCGCCTCGAAATTAAGACGGTCGCCGACGGCAATGCGCTCACCTGCACCGTCCCGAGTTTCCGTGACGACGTGGAGGGTCGCGCCGACCTCGCCGAAGAGGTGATGCGCGTGTACGGTTACAACCACATCATCGGCACGCCGATGCGCGGCGCGGTGGTGCGCGGCAACGTCCTGCCCGAACGTAAAAAAGGCGATGCGCTCAAACGCCGTCTGTGCGAACAAGGGCTTTCGGAAATCTCCACCTACTCCTTTATCAGTTCCAAAGCGCTCGACACGTTGGGACTGCCCGCCGACGATGAACGGCGGCGGGAAATTCACCTCTTAAACCCGCTCGGCGAGGAATATTCGACGATGCGCACCCAACTGTTCACCTCGATGCTGACGGTGCTTTCCACCAACTTCAACCGCAAAATTCCCGCGGCGCGCTTCTTTGAACTGTCCAAGCGGTTTGTGCCGAAAGCCTTGCCGCTCACCGAACAGCCGGATGAACTGCCGCTCCTCTCGATTGGTCTTTACGGCGAAAACGAGGATTTCTTCACGCTGAAAGGCGTGGTGGAGAGCATCTTCTCCCTCTTCTCCTGCAAACCCGTGTATGAGCGCGCGGCAGAGCCGTTCCTCCACCCCGGTCGCAGCGCCAAAGCGGTGCTGAACGGCGAAGCGGTGGCGACCTTCGGCGAACTGCATCCCGATACGGCGGAAGCGTATGGATTTGACGGGCGCGTGTACGTGGCGGAAATCCGCCTCGAAACGCTGTATGCACAAAAACAGCCGGTCATTTTGTATAAACCTCTGCCCCGCCACCCGGCGGTAGAGCGCGATTTGGCGCTTCTCTGCGATGCGGAGTTGCCGGTCGCCACGATTGAGGAAGCCATCCGCAAAGGCGGCGGAAAACTGCTTGAAAGCGTGTCGCTGTTCGACGTGTATCAAGGCAAGCAGATTGAAGAGGGCAAAAAGAGTGTCGCCTACAATCTGATGTTCCGCAAGGCGGACGGCACGCTGACCGACGCCGATTTGGAGCCGGTTTTGGACAAGATTTTCCGCTTACTCGAAAAAGCCGGATGCACCTTGCGTGAGTAATTTTTAATTTTCTCTTGCACTTTTGATTTTTTTGAGGTATAATAGGAACAACAAACACAGACGGGAGGTTACCACCGTGTTAGACAGAACCCAAACTTTTTCTTTGCACGACGACAAAGAACATGAAATGAAAGAAGTCCTTACCACGGTATACGACGCGTTGCGCGAGAAGGGCTACAACCCCATCAACCAAATTGTCGGCTACATTCTTTCGGAAGACCCGACCTATATCACGACCCACAACAACGCCCGCAACCTCGTGCGCAAAATCGACCGCGACGAGTTACTGCGTATTTTGGTCAAGTCGTATCTCAACAACTAAAATCATCTGTAAAAATGCCCGTGACGAGTTTTCGTCACGGGCATTTTTTATCTATATCTCCGCTTTTTCAAGGCGGAGTGCCATCACCGTCACATCGTCGGAATGACCGTCTTTTTGCAGTCGTCGCGCAGTGGTGGCGATTTCCTCCGCCAGCGATTGAAGCGACGTTTTCGCGGGTTCAAACGATTTGAGCGCTTGCTCCACCCACCCGATTCCGCCGGCATATACCCCGTCGGAAACGAGCAGTACCACGTCACCCGCGGTCAAGGTGTCCTGTTGTGTTTCAAAGCGGATATCGCGTAAAATGCCGACGGGAAGGGACGAGCGCTCCATCCGCGACACCCGCCCGTGACTTAACAGTAACGTCGTAGCGGCGCCCGCTTTGCGCAATTTCATTTTTCCCGAAAACAGGTCTACCGAAAAGACGTCGAGGGTTGCAAGGCTCTCGTCACCCGACTTGACCATCAGCGCCGAGTTGACCATTCGCAACACGCTGTCGTCCCCGAACCCGGCTTTGAGCAATCGCGCGCATAACCCCGCCGCCATCGCGCCGTCTACCGCGGCGCGGCCGCCGCTTCCCATACCGTCGGATAACACCGCCGAAAAGCGCCCGCCGCTGTCCTTAAACACCTCGTAAGCATCGCCGCAAAGCCGCTCGCCTCCCGCGGGCAACTGGGCAGTTCCCACCTGCACACGGTAACGCGGACGTTCATACAGCGCGATTTTCGCAAGCGTGCCGATACGGGTGACGACGGGCGGCGCAAACTCCCGTCCGCAAGCATCGCCGACACGGGAAAGCCACTCTTTTTGGCGGATTTTTGCCGCCAAATCGACCACGACAATCTCCACTTGCATTCGGTTGCCTCTGCCGACGGTACACACCGTTTCGTGCACGTCCATACCGTATTCCTCGCATACGGCGCGCACACGCACAGCGGCATCGGTATCCACCCGCTCCGCATTTTTGAAATCGCTTGAAAATTCGCCGAGCAACTCCGACATTCCCGCGAACTGGTCGGTGACAACCGACCGAATTTCCGAGAGTCGCCGAAACGCGCCCTCCCGCAAGCAATGGTCGCCGTATCCGCGATTGATTTCGTGCGCCACGTCTTCCAGACGGTTGCAACGGGTTTTAAGTACCCCGCCGAAATCGGTGCGAACGATTTTCCCCTGCTCCCGCAAAACGGGTGTCAGGTGGTTAAACGCATCCATCGTATCGTTCAAATCCTTTTCCCAGCATGTCAGTTTGAGCGCGCAGGTCGCGCACACGTTGTCCGACACGCTGTAATACACGCTGCCGAGGTCGGGTACGCTCAGCCCTGCGAGTTTCTTGGAAACGCGGTCTACCGTGCCCGCTACCTCATCCATCGCTTTGGATGCCACGTCGAGCCGCAACACCACCGACCGCCGCAAACCCTCGACGGCGGGTTTTTCCTCGGCGTTGTTGAAAAAGCCGTGCAATACCCGCTCCGCCCTCGGCGGAATGGCTAAAAAGAACAGTGCCGCGGCAATCGATTCATACAGCCCCGAAAGCACGGTAATCCCCTCGCCCGACCCGACCGACAACACGGTATATGCCGCGAAAAACGTGCCGGCGGCGGCCAATTTGCCGTAGCGTGAAAACATCCCCGCAAGCAACCCGCCGAGAGCGAACGCCACCGCCAAATACAAGCGGTCGGGCATCGAAAACGCCGCCGCGGCGCCGAACGCGATACCGGCGACACTTCCGCCGTTTTCCTTGCCTGCGTGGGCGCAAAGCAGAATGAGCACCACGGCGAAGATGCGCCCCATCGAAATACCGCCGAGTTCGAGCGGCGCCAGCGCCATTAACAGTACAGCGAGCATCACCACCACCGCCGCTTGTTCCGACAGCGTGGTGACGCGGTCGCGCGGTGACCACAGCGCGTTCAAACCAACACTCACGAAGTAGGCAAACCCCGCCGACAGCAAGCCCTCGCAAAAGAGAACAAGCACCCGATAAGCGGTCAGTCCCATCGCGGCTTCAAGGGCAATCCCTGTGCCGACGGTGGCGACAAAGGCGATAAGCGGGCACGCACGTCGACTTTCAAAGAGCGGAAACCCCGTTAAAAGCCACCGCAGTCCTCCTGCCGCCGCCACGGCGCAAAGATAGCGAAGCGCCGCGATAGACGTTTGCCCGAAGAAATAGCCGACTCCGCACGCGAGATAGACAAAGATGGCACCCGGCCCCGAAAACGCCGCCGCTACGCCGACGGAAAACGGTGCCAACTCCTCATACACCGTGCTTCCGCCGCAAATCAACCCGAGAAGCGCCGTACTGACCGCAAGTCCGATTTTTCGTCCTGACCCCTCGCGCGTTTCGACAGCGGGCAACTCTTTTTGCAATTCTGCTGCTTTTCCTTTCAACGTCCTCACCTTCCGTATCATTTTCTACCAAAAAGTATAGCGGACAAGCGTTGTTTTTTCGGTCGAAAACGGTGCGCGAGAACTGTTCTTTTTACGCATATTCGGAAAAAAAGAGGAATATTTTGAAAAAAGCGGAAAAATCCGCAAAAAAAGGTTTTCTTTTTCGCAATTTTGTCTTATAATAAGAGCAGGATTAGGAAAACTTTGAAATCAGAGGTGGAAAGAACTTGGATTTTCAATTTCAAAACGCCAAACATATTCACTTTGTGGGAATCGGCGGAAGCGGTATGAGCCCGCTCGCCGAAATTCTTTACGGAAAAGGGTTTGTCATCACCGGCTCTGACCGCAGCGAATCGGACAACGTCGATCGTCTGCGCCGCCTTGGAATCGACGTGAAAATTCCCCAAACGGCGGAAAACGTCGCGGGTGCCGATTTGGTGGTTTATACCGCCGCCGTGCACGCCGACAACCCTGAAATGATTGCCGCAAACGAGCGGCAAATTCCCCTTTTGGAGCGCGCCAAACTGCTTGGGCAGTTGACCGCCACCTACCCGCAAACCATCGCCGTTGCGGGAACGCACGGCAAAACCACGTCCACCTCGATGCTGTCGCAGGTGTTCGTGGAAGCAGACACCGACCCCGCCCTCTTTATCGGCGGTCGTCTGCCCCTCATCGACGCATTCGGAAAATCGGGTGCGGGCGACGTGATGGTGTGCGAGGCGTGCGAATTTATGGACCACTACCTCGAAATGGTGCCCGAAACGGCGATTATCTTGAACGTGGATGCTGACCATCTCGACTATTTCGGGTCGCTCGAAAACGTCATCCGCTCGTTCCACACCTTTGCCGGCAAAGCCACCGGCTACATCATCTACAACAAATCGGACAAAAACTCCTGCAAAGCGGTGGAAGGGCTCTCGAACGCGCCGCTCATTTCTTACGGTCTTACGGACGACTGCGACTGGACGGCAAAGGACGTCAAAATTCACGACGGGTCGTTCGCCACCTTTGCCGCCTATCATAACGGCGCGTTTTTCGCCGATATTGAACTGAGCGTGCCGGGAATGCACAACGTGCAAAACGCGCTGGCGGTGATTGCCGCCGCCGAGGCGCACGGTCTTTCGGCGGTGCAAATTGCGTCCGGTATCCGCCATTTTCAGGGCGCCGGCCGTCGGTTTGAATTTTTGGGCGAGTTTTCCGGTATCACCATTGCGGACGATTACGCCCACCATCCGACCGAAATTACCGCCACGCTGACGACGGCGAAAGCGATGCCGTACAACCGCGTAATTGCGATTTTCCAGCCGTTCACTTTCTCCCGTACCGCGCGCCATCTGGACGATTTCGCCAAAGCGCTTTCCATTGCGGATGTGGCGATTGTCAGCGATATTTTGGGCTCGCGTGAGACGAACGAGTGGAACGTCCATTCGGAACAAATCGTGGAAAAAATGAAAAACGGCGTGTACCTCGCCGACTTCCCCGCCGTCTCGGATTATGTGATAGAAAACGCAAAACCCGGCGACCTTGTGATTACGATGGGCGGCGGCGACGTATACAAATGCGCCCGCCTCATCGCCAAACGCCTCGGCAAATAAGTTTTGATATAAAAAAGCGACTGCCGATGGGAGAGACTACGTAACGAAGTAGTCTCTCCCTTTTGGTTTTTGTAATCAGCCGGAATGATTGAATCAATAGGAAATCAAAAATCATTATCATGGAGGATTACACAATGAAAAAGCATATCACAGATGAAAAAGCAGGCGTCAGTTACACTCTGCACGGCGACTATTATCTGCCGAATTTGGAATTACCCGAACAAAAGCCCGTCGGGGTTTGGGGGCAACAGCACTTGCAGTATTTGAAGCAACACCGCAGAGCAATTTATGACAGTTTGTTTCTTGCAGGCAAATTGAACGACTACCTCGCCGACATTGATAAGCAAGCCGACGAGATGTCCCAACCGCTTGTAAAACAACTTGCTGACCGCGACAGCATTACCGAACAACTGAAAGCTACCGACCAAATGGAATGGGTACGGCGCATGAATGCTGCCCAAGCAACGGCAACGGAGATTGTCAACAGCGAGCTGATTTATAG
>JAZRYM010000009.1:0-2529 GCA_045600765.1 Acutalibacteraceae bacterium
CTTTCTTATAAATAGTTTTTCAAAACATCGTCATTCAAATTAAACTTACTCCAGCGTTTTCATTGTCGGGAACAGCAGCACATCGCGGATAGCGGGGCTGTCGGTGAGCAGCATCGTCAGGCGGTCGATGCCATAGCCGATACCGCCGGTCGGCGCCATACCGATTTCGAGGGCGTTTAAGAAATCCTCGTCGGTGTGGTTGGCTTCCTCGTCGCCCAAATCAGCAAGCGCATCCTGCGCCTTAAAGCGCTCGCGCTGGTCAATCGGGTCGTTTAACTCCGAATAGGCGTTGCACATCTCCCACCCGTTGACAAACAGTTCAAACCGCTCCACATAGCCCTCTTTATCCGGCTTTTTCTTGGTCAGCGGCGAAATTTCAATCGGGTGGTCCATCACGAAAGTGGGTTGCAACAAATGCTCCTCCACAAATTCCTCAAAGAACAGATTGAGGATATCGCCTTTTTGGTGGTGGTCTTCGTATTCGACGTGTTTTTCGTCGGCAACTTTCTTAGCGGCGGCGGTGTCGGGAATTTCATCAAAATCCACGCCCGCATACTGTTTCACCGCTTCCACCATCGTCAACCGCGCAAACGGTTTGCCGAAATCCAGTTCCAAGTCGCCGTACGTAAACGTAGTGGTGCCGAGCACCTCTTGCGCGACGTGGCGGAACATATTCTCGGTCAAATCCATCATCCCGTGGTAGTCGGTGTACGCCTGGTACAGTTCCATCAGCGTAAATTCCGGGTTGTGGCGGGTATCGAGCCCCTCGTTGCGGAACACGCGGCCGATTTCGTACACCCGTTCAAGCCCGCCCACAATCAGGCGTTTCAGATACAGTTCGAGCGAGATACGCAACCGCAAATCCTCGTCCAGCGCGTTAAAGTGCGTTTCAAACGGGCGTGCCGCCGCGCCGCCGGCGTTGGCGACGAGCATAGGGGTTTCGACCTCCATAAAGCCCTGCCCGTCCAGATAGCGGCGGATGGAACTGATGATTTTGGAGCGCTTGATAAAGGTGTTTTTCGCGTCCTCGTTCATAATCAAGTCCACGTACCGCTGGCGGTAACGCATATCGGTGTTGGTCAACCCGTGATATTTTTCGGGCAAAATTTGGAGCGATTTGCAAAGGAGCGTGACCTCCTCGGCATGGATGGAAATCTCGCCCATTTTGGTGCGGAACACAAACCCTTTCACGCCGATAATATCGCCCACGTCGTATTTTTTGAAGTCGGCGTACGGCTCCTCGCCGAGCGAGTCGCGCGCCACGTACACCTGAATATTGCCGAGTTTATCTTGCACGTTGCAGAACGACGCCTTGCCCATCACGCGCTTGGACATCATCCGTCCGGCGATGCTCACCCGAATGGGTTGCGCATCCATCACCTCGCGGCGGGCTTGGTAGTAGGTGTTGACCGCTTCGCGGGCTTCCTCCTCGCTCATTCCGTCGGTGTTCGGCGCGGGATTGCCCGCCATCAGCTCCGCTTCCAGCGCTTCATAGGTGGCTTTGGCTTCGGTCGAATGGGCGGTTTGGTCGTATTTCGTGATGACAAACGGGTCTTTGCCCGCGGCTTGCAAATTCGCCAGTTTTTCCCGCCGCACTTTCAGCAGTTGGTTCAAATCCTGTTCCGGCTGATTTTGCGGGGTTTTCTGCGTATCACTCATCGTCTTGACTCCTCCTATTTCGGAAAAAGGCGGCAAACGGATCGCCGTCGCCGCCTTGCAATGTTGCTTATTTCGAGATTTTCATCACTTTGTAGAACGCCACGCCACCGGGAGTTTCGACCTCCACCTTGTCGCCGACACGGCAACCGAGAAGCGCTTTGCCTACCGGGCAATCGTCCGAAATCTTTCCGTTCAGCGGGTCGGCTTCCAGCGGGCCGACCAAACGGTACTCAATCGCTTTCTTTTCGCCCTCACGTTGGACTTTCACTTTGGAGCCGACGTGGACAATTTCGTTCGTGAGTTCGCTCTCGTCCAAAATGCGGACGTGTTTGAGTTGTTCTTCCAACTCGGCGATACGACCCTCCACTTGGGCTTGTTCGTTTTTCGCCTCGTCGTATTCACTGTTTTCCGAAAGGTCGCCAAAGGAACGGGCGGTCTCAATTTTGTCCGCAATTTCCTGGCGTTTGACGGTTTTCAGTTCTTCCAGTTCTTTTTCCAGGCGCGCCTTACCCTCGGCGCTGATAAGAATTTCTTTTACAGCCACGGTTATTCCACCAATCTTCCAAAAATATCCGCGCTCTGCGCGGCACCATACAGTCTTTATTATACACGCTCCATCCCCTACTGTCAAGGGGCGAATACAAGAAAGCAAAAAGAAAAACGGGTAAGTTCACAAAGGAACTTACCCGTTTTGTAGATGATTTACTCCTGTGCCATGGACTAAATCTTAACCTTAGTCGTCAAAAATTACTTTTTGCGAGCGAAGGTCAGGACAGCCGCGGAAGCGGTCGCCAGAACGATGGCAGCAGCCGGGATGACGGAACCGGTAGCCGGGGCAGCCGGAGCATCAGTCGGGGCAGCGGTCGGCGC
>JAZRYM010000010.1:0-24639 GCA_045600765.1 Acutalibacteraceae bacterium
GGAAAGATTCAGGATGCGCTTATTCATTTTTTGCCTCCATGCTTATCCGCCTTGTCTTATCAAACAGCTTATACGGCGGAATACAGTCTTTACTATACCATAATTTTGCAGATTTGTCAATAGAACGGTACATTTTGTAAAAAAAAACGCAACAGGCAGGTGCTGCACGGGGTAATTTCGTCATATTTTAACCAAAAAATATTGTATTTCCTCTTGCAAATCGCGTTAAAATTTGGTAAAATATATGGTGAACAAAAAGGCGGTTTTCCGGCATCCCGCAGTGTTTGCCGTGTACGATCGTTGTCTTGTATTCTCACTAATTTACAGGAGTTTCAAAGTTTATGGACAAGCATATCCGTAAAGTCGGTACTGTGTCACGCGGCATCCGCTGTCCCATCATCCGCGAGGGTGACGATCTTGCCGAGATCGTGACCGCAAGCGTGCTTGAAGCAGCCTGCTCCGAGGGCTTCGAGCTTCGTGACCGCGACGTCATTTCCATCACCGAGTCCATCGTGGCACGTTCGCAGGGCAATTACTGCTCCGTCGACGATATTGCCGCCGACGTCAAAGCCAAATTCGGCGGCGACACGGTGGGCGTTATTTTCCCGATTCTCAGCCGCAACCGCTTTGCAATTTGCTTGCGCGGTATCGCGAAAGGCGCGAAAAAAATCGTGCTGATGCTCAGCTATCCGTCGGACGAAGTGGGCAACCACTTAGTCTCCCTCGACCAGCTGGACGAAAAAGGCGTTGACCCGTACAAAGACGTGCTCACGAAAGACAAATATCGCGAACTGTTCGGGGAGAACAAACACCCGTTTACCGGCGTGGACTACGTCTCCTATTACGAGGATTTGATTAAAGAGTGCGGCGCCGAGGTGGAGATTATCCTCGCCAACGACCCGCGCGCGATTTTGAGCTATACCGACAACGTGCTGGCGTGCGACATTCACACCGCGCCGCGTACCAAACGGCTCCTCAAAGCCGCCGGTGCGAAAAAAGTGCTCGGTCTTGACGACATCCTCAACGCGCCGGTGAACGGCAGCGGCTACAACGAGGATTACGGTCTGCTCGGCTCCAACAAAGCCACCGAAGACAAAGTCAAACTGTTCCCGCGCAACTGCGAGCCGTTTGTCACCGCGGTGCAGGATAAAATCCTTGCCGCGACCGGCAAATGCGTGGAAGTGATGGTGTACGGCGACGGCGCGTTCAAAGACCCGGTCGGGATGATTTGGGAATTTGCCGACCCGGTGGTTTCCCCGGCACACACCAAAGGGCTTATCGGTAAACCGAACGAGGTCAAACTGAAATACCTCGCGGACAACGATTTCAAAGACCTTGACGGCGCGGAACTGAAAGCCGCGATTGAGCAATATATCCGTCACAAGGATGCCGACCTTGTCGGCAGTATGGCATCGCAGGGCACGACCCCGCGCCGCCTGACCGACCTTATCGGTTCGCTGTGCGACCTGACATCCGGCAGCGGCGACAAAGGCACGCCGATTGTCTACATCCAAGGCTATTTCGACAACTACACCGCGGAATAAGCAAAAATCCCGTCCGAGAGGACGGGATTTTTTAAGTGAAGAAGTAATAGTGAATAGTGAAGAAGTAAGGTGTCCGCTACGCGAACGGATTTTTGACTCCGTTGTGTAAAAGCACAGCCGTCGGTTATCACAGAATTCGCTTACGATTGGTGACAGGCGCCTAGGGGACGGCGCCTCGACGACCCTTTGTGGGGTTTCGCACACGTTTGCGGCGGCATTGTAGGGGTCATTCACGAATGACCCCTTTGGGTCGGTGCGAGCAATAAAAATGGGGCGATTCGTGAATCGCCCCTACGGATACAACTCAAATTCTTTTGTAGGGGCTGGTGTTCTCGATCGCCCCACGGTTGGCGCTTGTTTAAGAAACGGTGCGGCACATCTTGACACCGCCGAAAAAGAGCGTATAATTCGAATAGAGTGAAATTTATAATGTTATAAAAGGGAGGGATTGCCGATGGCGACACTGGCGACCCGCGCACAGCGGGAAGATATGACAAACGGGCCGCTGTTTTTCAAAATGTTGTGGTTTGCGTTGCCGCTGATGCTGTCGGGAATGCTCCAACTGCTGTTCAGCGCCATGGATATGGTGGTGGTCGGACAGTTTGTCAGCAGTGATTCCGTGGCGGCAATCGGCACGACCTATTCGGTGACCAACCTGCTTGTCAACCTGTTTGTCGGGTTGTCGGTGGGTACGAGTGTGACGGTGGCGCAGAGTCTCGGCGCCAAAAACGATGCGGAGGTGCATCGGGTGGTGCATACGTCGGTGACGGTGAGTGTGCTCGGCGGTATCGTGCTCGGTGTTATCGGGTTTTTTGCCGCGAAACCGCTTTTAGGGCTGATGTCCACGCCGGATGTCCTCTTAGACCAGGCGGCGCTGTATATGAAAATCTATTTTCTCGGGATGCCGGTGACGGCGCTGTATAACTTTGCATCGGCGGTGCTTCGCTCGTCGGGAGATACCCGCCGTCCGCTGATTTTTTTGACGATTGCGGGCGTGCTCAACGTGGGACTGAACCTCTTTTTCGTCATCGTCTGTCGTATGCGCGTGGAAGGGGTTGCTCTCGCCACCGTATTGTCCCAAGCGGTTTCCGCGGGACTTGTCGTGTGGTGGCTGTGTCGCTTAAAAACCGCGGTACATCTGGATTTGAAGAAATTGAAAATCTATAAAAACTCGCTTCTTAAAATCGTGAAAATCGGTGTTCCCGCCGGGGTGCAGGGGACGCTGTTTGCGCTGTCCAACGTGCTGATTCAGTCGTCGGTCAACTCGTTTGGCCGTACCGCGATGGCGGGAAATGCGGCTTCGGCGAGTATCGAGGGCTTCGAGTTTATCGCGTTGGATGCGCCGCAACACGCGGCACTCACCTTTACGGGACAAAACGTCGGCGCCCAAAAACCGGAGCGTATTCGGCGGGTCTTATGGATTTGTATGTTGCTTGAAACGATTTTCGGTGCGGTGTTCGGGCTGGTGTTTTGGTTGTTCGGCAAGCCGCTTATCGGGTTGTATATTCCCGACAACCCCGCCGCCATGCCGTTTGCGCTGACGCGGCTGATGGTGTTTGCGATTACCTACGCGCTGTGCGGCTATATGAACGTGCTGGTCGGGTCACTTCGCGGGATGGGCGCGTCGTTACTCCCGACGTTCGTGACACTCACCGGCGTGTGCGGTTTTCGAATTTTGTGGATTTACACGTTCTTTACGCTGCCGGCTTTCCACAGCCTTTTGTGGCTCTATTTGTCCTACCCGATTTCGTGGGCATTGACCATTGTGGCGCACGGTGTGTGTTATGTGATTGTTCGCCGGCGACTTTTACGGCGATGGACGGTCGGAACGACTTGACAAACCGCGCGGCTTGTGGTATGGTATTAGATGGATTTTCTGTAAAAATATAAAAAGAGGAGTTTTGGTAATGAAAAAGTTTTTTGCGGATTTCAAAGAATTTGCGATGAAAGGGAACATCGTGGATATGGCAGTCGGTGTTATCATCGGCGGTGCGTTCGGTAAAATCGTGACCGCGCTTGTCGAAAACATCATTATGCCGCTTATCACGTTGCTTACCGGCGGCGTTGCCGTTTCCGATTGGAAATGGGTGATTACCGCCGCGGACGAGGCGAACGGTGTCGCGGAAAACGCGCTGGCGTACGGCTTGTTCATTCAGGCAATCATCGACTTCCTCATCATCGCGTTGTCCATCTTCGTGGTGCTGAAAGTCATTATGAAAGCCAAAACGATGTTTGAGAAAAAAGAAGAAGCCGTCGAGGAGGAAGCTCCCGCCGAGACCGCCGAGGACATTCTCAAAGACATCCGTGCCGCCCTTACCGGCAAAGAGGACGAATAAGAAACGCAAACAATCCCGCAACCGAGAGGTTGCGGGATTGTTTTCATTAAGAATTAAAAATTCACAATATTCACAATTAAGAATTTTGTTTTTTATTTGCTTGCCAAATTTCTCAGCCGAGGGCCGACTTTGAGGAGCAACGGGGTCAAAATGACCAGTTCCACCGCGATGAAAAAGGCGGCTTCGGGCACGCGGGTGAGCATCAGCGGGAAAAAGCCTTTGCTTTTGATGAAAAACAGTTTGAGCCACAACGTGTTGAGAAGCAGGGTGCCCACCGTGCGTTCCAGCACGACGGGGAGCAGAATTTTCGGAAAAGTGACTTTGCCTTTGAAGAAAAAGCCGAAGCACAAGCCGACGAGCACGTTAGACAGCGTGAACAGCGGGTTGTAGCCGCCGACGGGGAAGAGCAACGTGCCGATAATATCGCCGAGGCCGTAGCAGACGGCACCGCCGACCGGGCCGTACAGATAGGCGGCGACGGCAACGGCAACAAAGGCGAAGTTGATTTTCAAAGTCAGCACATTGACCCCGAGCAACCGTTCGAGCACCACTTCGGCGGCAATCAGCAGACCCATTGTGCACACAAACGCGGTGGGATGTTGTTTCATCGGGCTTTTTTGGGTTTTGTTTTCGTTTTCAGACATAAAAATACCTCCTCTTTCTTCCGTTTGCGGACAGCAAGAGAAGGTCTTACCATACCACAGCGGGATGCGAGCCGCGTATCGCAAGAAATCTTTTCGTCCGCCCGACAACTCCCCGTTCGGGTGGCACTTAACGCACGCGACTCTACTCTGTTTTTGTCGGATTTCGCCGACGGTTGCATTATACACCGTGATGCGGAATTTGTAAAGGGTTTTTTGCCGAAAACTTGACTTTGCGGAAAGAATGTGGTACACTTTTCTCGTAAATGTGTCCGTTTCGGACAAAAATTTGAAAACGAGGGATTGGGTTATGAAAAAAATAGTGTGCCTTGTGTGCGCCGTTTTGATGATGGTGCTGTGCCTCGCCGGTTGCGGCGACAAAAACGCGATTTCCGCCTCCAAAGCGGTGGCTGACCCTGATAGCGTGAACGGTGCGAAAATCACCTTTACTGTCGGATTTGACGCGGAATTCCCGCCCTACGGCTATCTTGACACCGAAACAAACGAGTACACCGGATTTGACTTGGTGCTTGCCGAAGAGGTGTGCAAACGTAACGGTTGGGAACTGGTGAAAAAGCCCATCAACTGGGATTTGAAAGACTCCGAACTGGAAACGGGGACGATTGACTGCATCTGGAACGGGTTTACGATGAACGGCCGCGAGGATGCGTATACCTTCTCGGAGCCGTACGTGGACAACAGCCAGGTGGTTGTGGTGCGCAAAGCGGATAAATTGAACGTGCTGAGTGATTTGGCGGGCAAAGCGGTGGAGGTGCAAAAAGAGTCCTCTGCCGAAGCGGCGCTGACCTCTACCGAGGACAACGAGGAAAACCTCGCTCTGGCAAAATCGTTCAAAGAGCTGAAATCGGTTGCCGACTACAACACCGCGCTGATGGATTTGGAATCGGGCATTTGTGATGCGGTGGCGATGGATATCGGTGTGGCGCAATACAAAGTTGCCGCCAACGACAAATTGATGATGCTCAGCGAGACGCTGGCGACCGAGCAGTATGCCATCGGCTTCAAAAAGGGCAACACCGTTTTGTGTGACAAAGTGGAAGAGACGCTGAAAGCGATGGTGGCGGACGGCACGTTCGCGAAAATCGCCGAGGAGTGGGAACTCTCCGATTGCGTGTGCCTGAAATAATCGTGTAAGTGACTGGAAAAGCAGGCGGGCGATAGCGTTCGTCTGCTTTTTTACGGGAGGGATATTTTTGGGAAGCGTTTTGGAGTTTTTCAAAAATTTATGGACTTTGCTCGTGCAGTTGGCGCCGAGTATGCTGACGACGGTGGAGATTTTTCTGTTGACACTGGTGCTGTCGTTGCCGCTCGGATTGCTCGTTGCCGTGTGCCGTATGTCCAAATGGAAGCCGTTGCAAGTGGTGACGCGCATTTACATTTCCATTATGCGCGGTACGCCGCTGATGTTGCAACTGTTTGTCGTGTGCTACGGGCCGTATTATATGTTCGACATTCCGCTGACGGGCGAATGGCCGTTTACGGCGGCGATTATCGCGTTTGCGGTCAACTACGCGGCGTATTTTGCCGAGATTTACCGCGGCGGCATTGAGGCGACCCCGCTCGGACAGTATGAGGCGGCGCAGGTGCTCGGTTACGGCAAAGGGCAGACCTTTTTCCGTATTGTGCTCCCGCAGGTTGTCAAACGTATTTTGCCGGCGACGACCAATGAGATTATTACCCTTGTGAAAGACACGTCGCTCGTGTATGCGCTTGCCATTGTGGAGATGTTTACCAAAGCCAAGATGATTGCGGCGGCAGAGACCTCTATGCTTCCGTATTTGGCGGCGGGCATTTTCTATTACGCTTTCAACTATCTGGTGGCGTTTTTGATGGAACGGGCGGAGAAAAAACTCAGCTATTATCAAATCAAGTGAGGAGGTGCGTCGGATGAATTTGGTGGAAATCAAAGATTTGAAAAAATCCTTCAACGGCGTGCCGGTGCTCCGCAATATCTCCCTCACCGTGAAAGAGGGGCAGACCGTGTCGGTTATCGGCCCTTCCGGCGGCGGAAAATCCACCTTGCTTCGCTGCGCGACGAAGTTGGAACGGGTGGACGGCGGGTCGATTGCCTACGACGGGCGGTATATGGTGCAAACGGGCGCGGACGGTGCGGTGCAATACGCGCCGAAAGCGGAGTTGCGTGATATTTGCTCGACTTTTGGGCTGGTGTTTCAGAATTTCAACCTTTTTCCGCATTTTTCGGTGCTCCAAAACTTGACCGATGCGCCGGTCCATGTGTTGAAAATCAGCAAAGAGGAAGCGCAGGAACGTGCGCTGGAACTGCTTGATAAAATGGGTCTCAAAAACCGCGCGGATGCGTATCCGGGCGAGTTGTCGGGCGGTCAGCAACAGCGGGTATCCATTGCGCGGGCGCTGATGCTTCGCCCGAAAGTGCTGTTTTTTGACGAGCCGACGTCGGCGCTTGACCCGGAGTTGACGGGCGAGATTTTGAAAGTCATCAAACAGTTGGCGGCGGAAAAAATGACGATGGTGATTATCACCCACGAAATGGCGTTTGCCCGCGACGTGTCCGACCACGTTATCTTTATGGACGGCGGCCTTATCGTGGAGGAGGGCGACCCGAAAGAGGTTATTGAAAATCCGCAAAATCCCCGTACAAAGGAATTTCTCAATCGGGTGAAGTCTACCATTTGACAAATTGAAAAAACGTGGTATACTATCCCGTGTAGGTTCCCACATTTTGCAAATTAGGAGTGTTTAGTATGAAAAAAACAATTGTTTCTCTTTTGTGCGTGACGATGATGTTGCTCGCACTGTGCGTGCCGTTCACCGCGATGGCGGAGGAGACGGCAGAGGGTGTGGAAGTGACCATCGGTTCGGTGGAGGCGGCGCAAGGCGACGAAATCGACGTGCCGATTACCATTGACAAAAACCCCGGTATTTGGGGCATCAACTGGAAAGTGTATTACGATACCCAAGTGCTTCGCTTTGACGGTATCGAGTTCAAAGACGAGTTTGCCGCTCTGGGCCTTTTGGACACCAACGAGGTGAAATATCCCGTGGTTCTCAACGGTATGGGCGCGCAGCTTGAAGACGAGACGACGACCGGCGTGATTGCCGTCATTCACTTCAAAGTGTTTGTCGGCGCGAAGCTCGGCGATACCGAAATTTCCATGATGGCGGAGACAGGCAACAACATCAACGTCGATGCCGAAGACGTACCGCTGACCGTCAACAAGGGCAAAATCAAAGTTACCGAGGGTTTGGCGGAATCGGACGACAAAGAGGATTATCCGCCGGAAAAACCGCTGGAAGAAAACAAACCGCAAAATCAGCCGGTGGGTTACAGCACCAAATCGAGCGAGGGCGGTCACAAATGGATTTGGATTATCATCGGTGCCGTCGCGCTTTTGGCGGTTGTGGTGGTAATTTGGCTCTTCTCCGGCTCGGATGAGGAGAAAGCGCCCGAAACGGCGACCGCGCCCGAAGGGGAGCCGTCGGCGGACGATGCCGCGTTCTTGAAGATGCTTGCCGATGCGGATGCCGCAAAGGCGGAGCAATCGGCAGAATCGGAAAAAACCGAGGAATAAAACAGCAACGACAATCCCGCCGTCAGCGTTAAGTTGACGGCGGGATTTTTGTTTTGCCAAAAAAATCCCGTAAAAATCCCGTTTTCTCGTTTGACGGACGACGAAAAAAGTGGTATACTGTCCTTGTATATAAAAAGATGCGAAAAGAGGAGGGGCGGAGATGAAAAACGCGAAAAAAACCGTGGCAATATTGCTTGCGGCGGCGTTTTTTGCCACCGCCCTCTTTTCGTTTTCCGCGCTCGGCGGCGACCAACCGAAGCGGATTAGCCCCGTCACCCCGCCGTGGGAAGCGGGGCAGGCAACCCTTTCGGAGCTGCGCGACTTTTTCCCGCACGGAATGTTTTGGAACCACGTGGTAGGTGACCCTGACGAGGCGTACAGCGTGACCGACACCGCCTGCTCGCCCTATTTGGATGACGAGGTGTTACACGATAAGTCGGCGGGGGTTACTTGCAACTTTTTTGAGGTGCCCGGCAAGGTGTACGGCGGGTGGCAATGTTGCGGCTATATGCGGATGCTGACCTACGCCTATTACGGCGTGTCTTTTGAAAATTGGGACACCGAAGCGACCCTTGAAAATGTGAAAGCGGGAGACGTGTTGGAACTGTGGAACTACGGCCCGCACTACATTTTTATTGAGACGCTGAAAGACAACGGCGACGGCACGGCGGCGATTACCTATGCCGATTGCAACGGTACCGGCAAACGAAGCCATTGTCAAATTCAATGGGACGCGCTCGGCACGCTTGACCTTGTGCAAAACACGATGAAGAACTCCCTCCTCGGAGACTGGGAGCTGGACACGTTGTACGTCTCGCCCGAAAACCCCGTACCGACCACCGATACGACGGTGACGGCAACCGAAAAGCCTACGGGGACGACGGACATGACGGCGACGACGGCTACCACCGCGACAACCAAGACGACTGCGACAACCAAAACGACCGCGACGACCACCGTGACGACGACCACGACCGCGCCGTCCACCCTTTCGGTGCGGTACAATCTGTGCGGCGGGGAAGCGGGGAGCAAGCAGTATACCGTCGCGAAAAACGGCGATTTGTGCGTGTGGGAGACGGGAGGGCCCGTTATCGAACGCTTGACGGCGGAGACGGTGGCAAGCGCGTCACCGCTTTCGGCGAAACGGGCGGGGCTGACACGGCAAGGCTATTATTTTGCCGGCTGGTCGTTTGACAAAAACAGCGGCAATGCGGCAACAGCGCTTGCGGCGCTCTATCCCGTGTCGTCGGAAAACGCCGCTTGGTGGTTTGCGGAACAGTTGGAACATCGAACGAAAGTAGGGCTTGTCACCGCGTTTCAAAGCGGGGTGCGGCAGGTTACGCTCTATGCCGTGTGGATTCCCGCGAACAGCCGTGAATGAGGAGGAACAACGATGAAAGTATTGGTAACCGGCGCCGCCGGACAGTTGGGACAAGACGTGATGACGGCGCTTACCGCGCGCGGGCACGAAGCGGTCGGTATTGACCGCGCCGAAGCGGATATTACAAACGAGGCGCAGGTGGCGGCGGTCATTACCGAAGCCCATCCCGACGTGGTTATCCATTGCGCCGCCTACACCGCGGTGGACCGCGCGGAGGAGGAAAAAGACCTTTGCACCCGCATCAACGTGGACGGTACGCGGTTTATTGCGCGCGCCGCCGAAGCGTGCGGGGCGAAACTCATTTATATCAGTACCGATTACGTTTTTAACGGCGCGGGCGACTGCCCGTTTTTGCCGAACGACGAAAAAGCGCCGCTCAACCATTACGGGTTGACGAAATCGCAGGGCGAGGATGCCGCGCTTGCGGAATGTTCGCGTGTGTTTGTGGTGCGGACGTCGTGGGTGTTCGGCGCGCACGGCAACAATTTTATCAAGACGATGCGCCGTCTCGGAACAGAGCGAGACGAGGTCGCCGTGGTGTGCGATGAGGTGGGTGCGCCTACCTATACACCCGATTTGGCGGCGCTTCTCTGCGAAATGGCGGAGAGCGACCGTTACGGGGTGTACCACGGCACAAACGAGGGCGAGTGCCGCCGCGACGAACTCGCCGCCGCGGTGATGGAGACGTTCGGGCTGTCTTGCCGTGTGCGCGCCATTACCGGTGACCGGTACAAAACGGCGGCGGTGCGCCCGCACAATTCACGGCTCTCGAAAGAGTGCTTGTCGCAAAACGGGTTTACCCGCTTGCCCGATTGGCGTGACGCGCTTGCGCGCTATGCAAAAGAAGTGGATTGACGACAAAATTCGCAAAATTTCCGTCGAAATTTTGTAGAAAACCCCTTTGCAAAATCGGTCGAAATTTGGTATACTGTATCTGTTAGGCTACATATTGGGAATTTTCAAAAAGAAAGGAACGGCAATGTTCAAAATCGGCGACATTATCGCGTATCGTTCCGCCGGCGTTTGCCGCGTGGAAGACATCCGTGAAGACTCTCTGACGGGAGAGCGAAAAACCT
This sequence comes from Acutalibacteraceae bacterium, assembly GCA_045600765.1. GTDB lineage: Bacteria > Bacillota > Clostridia > Oscillospirales > Acutalibacteraceae > RGIG426. The sequence continues at coordinate 10,551 of JAZRYM010000010.1, forward strand.
ACTATTTTCTGAAACCGCTCGCAAAACGTAACGCGACTGTGTACGTGCCGCTCGACAACGCCATGTTGTGCGGACGGATGATGCCGTTACTCAGTGAGGCGGATGCTCATGCGCTTTTGAAAAAGCCGGGTGATGCCGTGGCATTGCCGTGGGTGGACAACCCCAAAGAGCGGCAAACCACCTTTTCTGCCGCGATTGCCGGCGGTAACCGTGCGGAAATTGTGGCGGTTGTGCGTGCGCTTGTCCGGCACAAACGCGAGGTGGAACAAGAGGGACGCAAGTTTTTTGCGAGCGACGAGCGGTTGCTTGATACCGCGATAAGTGCCGTGGCGGGAGAGATTGCCTACGTCCTTCACCGTGAGGAACACGAGATTGTGACACAACTGTACGAGGAGTGAGCGGATGGAAAATTTCCAACGGGTGATGGAGAAAACGATTGCCTCTCTGTCGCCGCAAAACGAGCCGCCGCGCCTTTTGCTGCACAGTTGTTGCGCGCCTTGCTCGTCCTATGTGTTGGAGGTGCTTTCGCGCCATTTTCGTGTGACGGTGGATTACTACAACCCGAACATTTTTCCGCAAGAGGAGTTTGAAAAGCGCCTTGCGGAACAGCGCCGCTTGCTTACGGAAATGCCGTTTGAAAACTCCGTCGAATTGGTGGCGGACACCTACGACGAGGCGGAATTTTTGTCGGCGGTCACGGGACTGGAAGCGGAGCCGGAGGGCGGTGCACGGTGCGCTGTTTGTTATCGGTTGCGGTTGGAACACGCCGCCAAACGCGCCGCCGCCGAGGGGTTTGATTATTTCACGACCACGCTGACGGTGAGTCCCTACAAGCACGCGGACGTGTTAAACGAAATCGGCGGGGAACTCGCCGAAATTTACGGCGTGCCGTATCTGTTTTCGGATTTCAAGAAAAAAGACGGCTATAAGCGCTCGTGTACGCTTGCGGCAGCGTATGGCTTGTATCGGCAGGACTATTGCGGTTGCCGTTTTTCACTTCGGGAGGAAGAATAAAAGCAGAGACCAAAACGCCTTGCGTGACGCGTCCCTGCTTTTTTGCTATGCAAAAGGCCACGAAATGAGGGAAAGAAATGAACCAAACCGAACAAAAAAAGGGGAAATTGCCCAAAGCGGCTGTGGCGGTCGTTGTCGGGTGCTTGGTGCTCAACCTTTTGATGATGACGACGGTGGCGGTGCTGTTTGTGGTGCGCCGCGGTCAGCAAAACCGTGCCGCCGAGCCGGTGGAAGCGGAACCGAGTGTGTCGGAACACGAGGGCGAAATTTACATTGAGGACGAGACGCTCGGCGGGATTTGGATTGCGGAATACGACAATCTTCAAAAAAGCACCGTTTTGACCGACAAAATCACCGATAACGGCGATTTTAAGGTGTATACCGCCGGCAGTGCGCCCGCCAAAGTGGGGATTGACGTATCGGAATACCAAACGGTGACCGATTGGAATGCGGTGAAAGCCGCCGGCGTGCAATACGTTATGATTCGTGCCGGATGGCGCGGGTATGAGGAAGGTGTGCTCCACGAAGACGAAAAGTTTCGCGAAAATATTGAGGGCGCGCTTGCGGCGGGAGTGCCTGTCGGCGTGTATTTCTTCTCGCAGGCGGTGACACCGGGCGAGGCACGGTTGGAAGCTAATTTTGTGCTCGACCTCATTGCCGACTACGACCTGACCTATCCCGTCGCGTTCGACTGGGAGACGGTGAACGAGGTGGATGCCCGCACGTTCGGCATCCAAAACGACCAGTTGACGGCGCTTGCCCGTGAGTTTGCGAACGTGGTACGAGCCGAAGGCTATACGCCCATGCTGTATTTTTACAAGCATCTCGGGTATTTACAGTACGATTTATCGCAGTTGTCCGGTTATGACTTTTGGTTGGCGGAGCCGGGCGACAAACCGACCTTCTATTACCGTTTTGCCATGTGGCAGTACAAAACCGACGGTACCGTGCCCGGTGTGGACGGCACGGTGGATATGAATTTGTGTTTTGAACGGTACGAGTGAGCGTTTTGACGGGATTTCGCGGAGGAATGACGAAAAAGATAAAATTAGTGCCGTATATTTCGACTTTTGGCGGTTGACACTTCGCGCGTAATAATAGTATAATAAATGCAGTTTGGATATTTTTTATCTTTCAAAAAGGAGGAGGTTTCAACATGAACTTTGCGTTGTTTACGGCGGCTGCCGAATACAGCAATTTGTTCGTCGTGTTGATGGGTCTCGGCACCGTGTTTGTGGGACTGATTTGCATCATCGTGTTGTGCTCGATTTCGGGTGCGATTATTCAAGCGATTGAAAGCAAAAAAAAAAGCAACCCACAGAATGACGTAACCGCTCCGGCGAAAGCCACGGCTCCGGTTGCTGTCGCGCCTGCCACCCCGGCACGAACCGTTGTCCCGTGTGACAACATTCCGAACCGCGGCGCGTTTATGGCGGCGGTTTCCGCCGCACTTGCGGAAGACCTCGGCACCGACGTGTCGTCGATCCGCATTCTGTCCATCGGCAAAGAGATTACGCCCGACACCCCGCTTGGCGATACCGTCAAAAATCGCGGTGAATTCGTGGCGGCGGTCTCGGCGGCACTGGCAGAAGAATTGGGAACGGACGTTTCCAAAATCAAAATTTCGTCCATTCGTCCGGCGTAACCGGACACGTTGTATGTCTATCAAAATTTTAGAAATAAGAAAGAGGTAACCGAAAATGAAAAAGTATCGTGTGAATGTCAATGGTACCAACTATGAAATCCTGCTCGAAGCCCTGGGCGAGACCGGCGCGCCGGTCGCTGCGACCGCTTCCGCTCCTGTTGCCGCCGCTCCGGCGCCTGTCGCCGCTGCTCCGGCTGCCGCTCCGGCTCCCGTTGTTGCCGGTAACGGTCAGAAAGTTGAAGCGCCGATGCCCGGCACCATTTTGAAAGTGAACGTCGCCGCCGGTGACGCTGTCAAAGCGGGCGACGTGCTGATGATTCTCGAAGCCATGAAAATGGAAAATGAGATTATGTGCCCGGTGGACGGCAAAGTGGGCGCCGTCGCGGTCGCGCAGGGTCAGTCGGTCGATACCGGCGCTCTGCTTTGCACCATTGAATAATCCACGGAGGTAACAAATCCATGGATGCTGTATTGAATTTTTTACAGCAGACCGGCTTCTACATGATTGCGCAGGACTGGAAACAGCTCATTATGATTGGTGTGGCGCTGTTCCTCTCTTACCTTGCCATTGTGAAAGGTTTTGAGCCGCTTCTGCTGTTGCCGATTTCGTTCGGTATGCTTTTGACGAACCTCCCCGGTGCGGAGATGTATCACGAGATTTTGTTTGCCGGCGGTCACGCCCATTGGGATTTGTTCGGCGGCGGCATTCTTGTGAGTTCCACCGGACTCGCCGACCCGACACTGTATCAGATTTTACCGTCGGGTGACGTGGCGTACGGTTCTTATCTGTTTGGTCATATCGTGGAGAACGGCTTCTCCGAGACCGCTATGTTGAACCAACTCGGTCAAGTGGTGGACGCGGCGGGGAACGTTCTTGCCGATAGTATCCACATGGTCGTGACGGCGGCGGGTGTCACCGTGTCTGACGGCAACCTGATGGCGGGGACGGAAATCCTTGCCACCGGCGCCGGAACGGTTTCCGCGGGTCTTCTCGACTATCTGTACCTCGGCGTGAAATTGGGCATCTATCCCTGTCTCATCTTCTTCGGCGTGGGTGCGATGACCGACTTCGGCCCGCTGATTGCGAACCCGAAGAGCCTGCTGCTCGGCGCCGCCGCGCAGCTCGGTATCTTCCTGACCTACATCGGTTCGTCGCTTTTGGGCTTCTCGCCGACGGAGGCTTCCTCTATCGGTATCATCGGCGGTGCGGACGGCCCGACGGCGATTTACGTCACCTCGAAACTCGCGCCGCACCTGCTTGGCCCGATTGCCGTTGCCGCCTATTCGTATATGGCGCTCGTGCCGGACATTCAGCCGCCGATTATGAAATTGCTCACCACCAACAAAGAGCGCAAAATCGTGATGACGGCGCTTCGCCCGGTTTCCAAAACGGAAAAAATCATTTTCCCGTTCATCGTGACCGTCTTCGTGTCCTTCCTGGTGCCCTCGGCGGCTCCGCTGGTTGGCTCGTTGATGCTCGGTAACTTGTTCCGCGAGAGCGGCGTGACCGAACGTCTGTCCAAAACGGTGCAAAACGAACTGATGAACATCGTCACCATCTTCCTCGGTGTCACCGTCGGTGCCACCGCGACGGCGGCGACCTTCCTGAGCTGGCAGACCATCAAAATCGTTGTCATGGGTGTCGTGGCGTTCGGCTGCGGTACCGCGGGCGGCGTGCTGTTGGCGAAGTTTATGAACTTGTTCCTCAAACACAAAATCAACCCGCTTATCGGTTCTGCCGGCGTTTCCGCTGTGCCGATGGCGGCGCGTGTGTCCCAGAAAGTCGGTCAGAAATACAATCCTGCCAACTTCCTGCTGATGCACGCGATGGGCCCGAACGTTGCCGGTGTTATCGGCTCGGCTATCGCCGCCGGTACGCTGATTGCGTTGTTCGGTTAAGGAGGTAATTGATTATGGCTAACAATCCGGTTCTTATTACCGATACCATTCTCCGTGACGCGCACCAGTCGCAAGCCGCGACCCGTATGCGTCTCGAAGATATGCTCCCGGCGTGTAAAACGCTCGATTCCATCGGCTACTGGTCGCTGGAATGCTGGGGTGGCGCCACGTTTGACGCGTGTATGCGCTTTCTGAACGAAGACCCGTGGGAGCGCCTGCGCGTGCTTCGCAAAGAGATGCCCAACACCAAACTGCAAATGCTTCTTCGCGGGCAGAACCTGCTCGGTTACAAGCACTATGCGGACGACGTGGTGGATGCGTTTGTGAAAAAATCCATCGAAAACGGTATCGACGTGGTGCGCGTGTTTGACGCGCTCAACGACCCGCGTAACTTGGAACGCGCTTGCAAAGCCGTGAAAGAATACGGCGGCACGTGCGAAGCGGCTATCAGCTTCACGAAGAGCCCGGTGCACAACGAAGATTACTTCGTGCGCCTTGCCGCGCAACTGGAAGAAAACGGCGCGGACGTTATCTGTATTAAAGATATGGCGAACCTGTTGCTTCCGGAAGATGCGTATTCGCTCGTGAAAGCGCTGAAAGCGAACTGCTCGGCGAAAATTCACCTGCACACCCACAACACCACCGGCACCGGTGCGATGACCTACCTGCGCGCTGTGCAAGCGGGTGTGGACATCATCGACACCGCGCTGTCGCCGCTCGCGGGCGGTACGTCCCAGCCGGCGACCGAGTCGATGGTGGCGGCGCTTCAAGGTACCGACCGCGATACCGGTCTTGACCTCAAACAGTTGAGCGATGCCGCCGCGCATTTCCGCGTGGTTGCCGCGCGCCTCAAAGAGGCGGGCGTGCTCAACCCGAAAGTGCTGAACACCGACCCGAACACCCTGCTGTATCAGGTGCCGGGCGGAATGCTCTCCAACCTCATCAACCAGCTGAAAGAGGCGCACGCCGAGGACCGTTACTATGACGTGCTCGAAGAAGTGCCGCGCGTGCGTAAAGACTTCGGTTACCCGCCGCTCGTCACCCCGACGAGCCAGATTGTCGGCACGCAGGCGGTGCTCAACGTGCTGTCCGGCGAGCGCTACAAAATGGTGACCAAAGAGTCCAAAGGCTTGCTTCGCGGCGAATACGGCAAACTGCCGGGCGAAGTGAACCCCGAAGTGTGCAAAAAAGCGATTGGCAACGATGAAATCATCACCTGCCGTCCCGCTGACCTGCTCTCTCCGGAGCTGGACAAATACCGCGAGGAGACCAAAGACATCGCCACTTGCGAAGAGGACGTGCTGAGCTACGCGCTCTTCCCGCAGGTTGCGCCGAAGTTCTTTGCGGCGCGCAAAGAGATGCAGAACGCCACCGAGGTGCGCGAACTGGTCGTTGAAGATTGCGCGAAATAAGATTTTAAGAGAAATCCCGTTACGGTTGACCGTAGCGGGATTTTTTTGTGTTTTTTGCGGAATTTGTTTTGACATTGCGGGAAAAATAAGGTATGATGTATGTGTATAACTATGGGGTGGTATGCGTAAAGCGCGTGCCGCCGAAAAAGGAGGCGCTTCTGCGTGTTTATCGACAAGGCAACCATTCATATCAAAGCCGGCAACGGCGGTGACGGCGCAGTGGCGTTTCACCGCGAAAAATTCGTGGCATCCGGCGGGCCGGACGGCGGCGACGGCGGTCGCGGCGGCAACGTGGTGTTTGTGGTGGACGAGGGGATGAACACCCTTTCGGATTACCGCCACAAACGCAAGTTCCACGCCGAAAACGGATTGCCCGGCGGCGGAAAACGGTGCAGCGGCAAGTCGGGTGCGGACGTGGTGCTGAAAGTGCCGCGCGGCACGCTTGTGTATGACGACGAAACCGGTCGGCTGATGGCGGATTTGTCCGGGAAAGAGCCGGTCGTGCTCGCCAAAGGCGGGAGCGGCGGCTGGGGCAACAGCCATTTTGCCACGCCGACACGGCAAACGCCGCGCTTTGCAAAACCCGGTATTCCCGGCGAGGAATTTACCGTGCGGTTGGAACTGAAACTGCTTGCCGACGTGGGGTTGGTGGGATTCCCGAACGTGGGAAAATCCACGCTTGTGTCGGTGGTGTCCGAGGCAAAGCCGCAAATCGCCAACTACCATTTCACCACCATTACGCCGGTGCTCGGCGTGGTGCGCGTGGGTGAGGCGTCGTTTGTGATGGCGGACATTCCCGGCCTTATTGAGGGCGCGGGCGAAGGGGTCGGGCTCGGTCACGAATTTTTGCGGCACGTTGAACGGTGCCGCCTGCTTGTGCATATCGTGGACGTGGCGGGAAGCGAAGGGCGCGACCCGCTCACCGATTTTGATACCATCAACCGCGAACTTGCCGCTTTTAATCCGGAACTGTCGAAACTGCCGATGTTGGTGGCGGGCAACAAATGCGACTTGGCGACGGACGAACAATGCGCCGCGTTTGCCGCCGAAATGGAGAAGCGCGGGTATCGCTATTTCCCGATGATGGCGCCTATCGCGCATGGCACGGACGAACTTATCAACGCCTGCGCCGCCACTCTTGCGACCTTGCCGCCCATTCGCGCGTTTGAGCCGGAAGCGCCGGTGCTTGCGGCGGAGGACAGTTACAAAGACCGCTCCGTGACGGTGACCAAAACGGACGACGGCGTGTATACGGTGGAGGGCAAGTGGTTGCTCACCGTGATGCGCGGTATCAATTTTGACGATTACGAGGCACTGCAATATTTTGAGCGGGTGCTCAAAGCCGCCGGAGTGATTGACGCTTTGCGTGATGCCGGCGTGCAGGAGGGCGACACCGTCTGCCTCTATGATTTTGAGTTTGAATTTGTGAATTAAGGAAGAAACGCTATGCGACTGTATCCCGAAGAACTGGATACCCGCGGGTTAAGCCCGATTACGCTCGCTTTTGTGGGCGACGGCGTGTTTGAACTGATGGTGCGGGAACATTTGGCGGCATCTGCCAATCGCCCGGCAAACGCCCTACATAGACAGGCGGTTTCCATGGTCTGCGCTCCGGCGCAGGCGGCGGCGCTTGAAAAAATCCTGCCGCACCTGACCGAACGGGAACTCGCCGTCTATAAGCGTGGGCGCAACGCCCACACCGCACGGACGGGCGACGATTACCACAAGGCAACCGGGCTGGAAACGCTGTTTGGGTATCTCTATTTGAACGACGAGACCGACCGGTTACACGAACTGTTTGCCCTCATTGCGGAATGACATTTACCGCAGAACGGGGAGCGATTGTTTGAAAAAGCCGCAGGAATTTGTGACGGATATTCTCTGCTATCTCACGGGAATTATGAGCATCACCCTTGCCGTGACGGTGTTTTCCTCGCCCAACGAGATTGCGCCGGGTGGCGTGCTCGGACTTTCCACCATTGTGCACGCGCTCATCCCGCGCCTTTCCATCGGTACGCTGACTTTGCTTTTTAACCTGCCGCTTTTGACGGTGGCGTGTTTTCGACTCGGACGGTGGTTTACCGTGCGTACCGCGATGGTGACGGTCGGTGCGTCGGTTTTGCTCAACGTCGCGGAGATGTTGCCCTTTTTGACCCCGTACACCGCCGACCCGCTGTTAGCGGCGCTGTGCGGCGGGGTACTGATGGGGTTCGGCGTCGGGCTGGTGCTGTGGCGCGGCGCGACGACGGGCGGAAGCGAGATTGTAGCAAGGCTTCTTGAACAAAAATTCCCGCACCTGCCGATTGGGCGGCTGTTGTTGCTCGTGGACGCGGGCGTGGTGCTGTTGTCGGTGCTCGTGTTCGGACAGTTGCAAAGCGGACTGTACGCCGTGGTGCTGATTTTTGTCAGTTCCCGCGTGACCGATGCCGTCGTGTACGGGCGCGACCACGGACGGATGTTGCTCATCTTGACCGACTGCGAGCAGGCGGTGACCGACGTGATTTTGAACGAACTCGGGCGCGGGGTGACGTTGCTTTCGACCGAAGGCGGCTACACGCACAAGGCGCGCCGCGCGATTTTATGCGCGCTTCGCCCGTCGGAGGTGCATCCGCTGCGCGCGCGTATTCGCACCCTTGACCCGCAGGCGTTTACCATTGTGCTCACCACCGAGCAGACGTTTGGAAACGGATTTATGAAATATGAAAAATAAACACAAACAGAATGAGGAGGAATTGTGATGGATAAACTGTTGACGATTTTGAGCGATAATGCGCGGCTGTCCAACGCCCAGATTGCGGCGATGCTCGGCACGACGGAGGAGGACGTGGCGGCGAAAATCGCCAAGTTGGAAGCGGACGGCATACTGCGCGGTTACAAAGCGGTGGTGGACTGGGACCGCACCGACCGCGATTACGTCACCGCGATTATTGAGTTGCGCGTGACCCCGAAACGCGACCGCGGGTTTGAGGAACTTGCCGAAACCATTATGCGGTTCGACGAGGTGGAGAACGTGTACCTGATGTCCGGCGGCTACGATTTTTCCATTGTGGTGCGCGGCAGGACATTCCAAGAAATCGCCATGTTTGTCGCCCGTCGGTTGGCGACCCTCGATTCGGTGGTGTCGACAACCACCCACTTTGTGCTGCGCCGCTATAAAGAACGGGACGTGCAGTTCCTCGGCGAGCAAAAGGACGAGAGAGGGGCTTTTTAATGGACTACACATCGTTGTTGAACCCGACGTTGTCGGCGTTGCCGCCGTCCGGGATTCGACGGTTTTTTGACCTTGCCAGCGAGGTGGAGGACGTCATCTCCCTCACGATTGGGGAGCCGGATTTTTCCACTCCGTGGCACATCAGCCAGCGCGGCATTGAAACGCTCGAAAAGGGCAAGACGTGGTATTCGCCGAACGCGGGCTTTACACAGTTGCGCGAATCCACCGCGAAGTACTTACAGCGTCGGTTCGGTCTGTCGTATGACCCGAAAACCGAAGTGATGATTACCGTCGGCGGGAGCGAGGCGATTGACAACGCTTTTCGCGCGGTCATTCACCCGGGAGACGAGGTGCTTATCCCGTCGCCCTGCTTTGTATGCTATGCGCCGCTTGCGACCCTTGCGGGCGGTGTGCCCGTGGCGCTTGTCACAAAAGAGGAGGACGAGTTTCGCCTGACGCCCGAAGCGCTCAAAGCCGCCATGACCGACAAGACGAAATTGCTCGTGTTGCCTTTTCCGAACAACCCGACCGGCGCCGTGATGCGCCGCGAGCATTTGGAGGCGATTGCCGACGTGCTTCGCGGGACGGACATTCTTGTGCTGTCGGACGAGATTTACGGCGAACTGACCTACGGCGGTACGTCGCACGTCAGCATCGCCTCGCTTCCCGCTATGTGGGAGCGCACCATTTTGGTCAGCGGGTTTTCCAAGGCGTTTGCCATGACCGGCTGGCGGCTCGGCTATGCCTGCGCGCCGGCACCTATTTTGAAACAAATGCTCAAACTGCACCAATACGCCATTATGTGCGCGCCGACAACGGCACAATACGCCGCGATTGAGGCGCTTGACAACGGCGAAGAAGATGTCAAACATATGTGTGCCGAATACGACAAGCGCCGTCGCCTGATGGTGGACGAGCTTCGCCGGATGGGGTTGTCCTGCTTTGAGCCGGAGGGCGCGTTTTACGTCTTCCCGTGCATCGCTTCGACCGGACTTTCGTCGGAAGAATTTTGCGAGCGGTTGCTCAAAGAGAAGAAAGTCGCTGTTGTGCCCGGCACCGCGTTCGGCGAATGCGGCGAGGGGTTTGTGCGTATTTCCTACTGCTATTCGGTGTCGCATATCTGTGAGGCGCTGAAACGGATGGGCGAGTTTATCGAGGAGTTGAAAAAATGAAACGGTTGACGCTGTCCGCACCGGCAAAAATCAATTTACTGTTGGACGTGGTCGGCAAACGGGAGGACGGGTATCACCTCATCCGCACCGTGATGCAGACGGTGACCTTGTCGGACACCGTGACGGTAACGCGGGTGGACGAGCCGGGCATCTTCTTGCGCCTGTCGGACAAGACGTTGCCGACCGACCGCCGCAACACCGCTTATGCCGCCGCCAAAGCGTTTTGGAACGCGCTTCCCGAGGAACAGCGCGTGGGCGGTATCGACATCTACATAGATAAAAAAATCCCGCAACAAGCGGGTCTTGCGGGCGGGAGCGCGGATGCCGCCGCGGTATTGCGCGGGCTGAACCGACTGTGGGACGACCCGTTTTCTACCGATGCGCTGTGCGCGTTTGCCGTCTCCATCGGCGCGGACGTACCTTTTTGCGTGCGCGGCGGCGCGGCGCTGGCGACCGGCATCGGCGAGGTGCTGGAACCGGTGCGAAGCCTTGCGGACGACCTGTTTGTGGTCATTTGCAAACCCGCTGTGTCCGTCTCCACCGCCGAGGCGTACAAGGCGGTGGACGATTTCGCCGGCACGCGCACGTGTGACGAAGCGGGCGTTTTAGCGGCGCTCCAAGCGGGCGATGCCGCCGCCGTCGGCGCGAAACTGTATAACGTGTTTGAAGACGTTTTGCAACTGCCGGAAGTGACGGCGATTTGCGAAAAAATGCGCGCATTTGCGCCGCTCGGCTGCCGTATGAGCGGGAGCGGGTCGGCGGTGTATGCGCTGTTTTCGCGCGAGGCGGATGCGCGCGCGTGCCGCGAGGCGCTGCGTGATTTCGGGACGGTGTTTTTATGCCGTCCGCTGTCGAATGAGTGAGGAATTGTATGGAAAACGAGAAAAAAGAGCCGCTTTGCACGGCAAAAATGGTGTATACCATGCCGGTGTATCGCGCGATTGTGCGGTTGCAACAGCGGTTTGACCCGAAAGCGGGCGCTTTGCGACGGATGTATATCGGTATCGGCGCCGTGTGCCTTGCCATTGCGGCGGGACTGCTTGCCACCAACCTCGGCCGCTTTTTTGCGACGTTGCCGTATCTGGCGGCGTTCGGACTGGTCGGCGCGTTTTCGCTGACGACCGGGCTCAACCCCGACAAGGTGCTTGCCAAGCGGTATGCGAAAAACAACCGTCGCCGCCAAAACGTCACCTATGCGTTTTTTGACACCTATATGAGCCAAATCGAGCCCGCGTGCGGCGAAAACAAGATTTTGTTCGCCGATTTTACGAAACTGTATCAAATGGGCGGGTTTTGGTTTTTGTTTTCCGGTCAAAACGGCGTGACGGTGGTGGATACCACCTATTTTGACAAGGAAACGGAAAACATCATCAAGGACAACATTCGCCAAAAAAGCCGGTTGTCGTTTGAAAAAGTCGAGCTGTAAAATCAAATAAAAGCGGGGTTTCCCGCTTTCTTTTTGCCTCCTTAGTTAAATGGATATAACAAACCCCTCCTAAGGGTTAGTTATCGGTTCGATTCCGGTAGGGGGCGCCAAAAAAACCGCCTGTCTTGATGACGGGCGGTTATTTTTTATATTCCAAAATATCTTCCACGTTGCAGTCGAGAAACCCGCATAAATCGTCTAACGTTCTTGTGCTGATGGGTTTGTTGTGTTTGAGGCGGTCGAGCAAACTGCGACTGACACCGAACGTGTTGATGAGTTGATAGGTGGAAATGCCTTTGGCTTTCAGCGTTTTGTAAAACGGTTCGTAAGAAATCATCGCGTTTCCTCTTTTTCGTCGTTGGTAAAGGTCATAATGTCTTCGACGTTGCATTGCAGGATTTTGCAAAAGACATCAATGGTATGCACGCTGACACTTTCGTTGCGCTTTAATCTCGTGATTTGGGCAGGGCTGATATGATACTTTTTGATGAGCGTATACTGTGTCACGCCTTTTTTCTTCATCGTTTCCCATAACTTTTCATAAGAAATCATAAAAAGTTCCCCTCCTTATTGACATCATAACCGATTATGATATATAATCATATTAACCAATATCGGTTATTAAAGAGGATTTATTCGCCGTGGGTGGATGCGGAATGCGAGAACGGACCGTCGCCGGTTCCTACGCCACGTTTTGTGCGTTGGCGTGGGAAACCCGTGCGCCACTATCCTCGTTTTTTCACCCTGCTTTTGTCCCGTTCTCCCTTTTTCAACACGATTTGTCGAAAATTGTCGAAGAAAAAATGCCAAAAAGTGGGTATTTTTTCAAAAAATGTCTATTCCAACTATTGCATTTGCTGTCAAAATATGGTAATTTATACCTTGCAGACACTTCCCACGGCAAAGGACGTGGCGAGCCGACAAAAATCGGTGTGAAAGCGCGACAAAAATCTTTGCAAAGCGTCGAGGCGGGTCTTTGCAACGACTCGACGAGATTTTTGAATCGGCGCCAAAAAACCGCCTTTGTCCCGTGCGTGCGAAGTGCCGCGACAAAAAAGTAATGGAGGCAAAAAAGAGTGGATACCAAACGAAAAATTATCATCGCGGATAACAGCGACGGATTCGGAAAACCGCTGTGCCGCTTGCTTTGTGAACGCGGAAAACACGCCGAAACCACCTTAAAAGACGGGCGAATTTTGCTCGATGCTATGGTGCAACAACAGCCGGACGTCGTGGTGCTCGATATGTTTTTGCCGCACCTCGACGCGCTCGGCATTCTCAACGCGCTGCCGACCGCGGGGCTGAAAAAACGCCCGTGCGTGCTCGTGCTGTTCTCGTTTGACAGCCCGGAATTGGAGCGCGAAGTGCTCGCCGCGGGCGCGGATTATTTCTTCCTGCAACCCTTTGATTTGGGCGAAATGGCGACGCGGATTGAAGCGTTTTGCGGCGACGGTGACGTGGCGGTGCGGCGGGTGACCGCATCGACCGGGAAACCGTCCACCCTCGAAATGCAAGTGACCGAAATGCTCCACCAAATCGGCGTTCCGGCGCATATCAAGGGGTATCAATACCTGCGCGACGGCATTTTGATGGCGATTGACGACGAGGAGGTCATCAACAGCATCACCAAACGGCTGTATCCCGCGGTGGCAAAACGGTTTAAGACCACGTCGAGCCGGGTGGAACGCGCCATTCGCCACGCGATTGAAGTCGCGTGGGACCGCGGCGACGTGGACGTGCTTGACCATTATTTCGGTTACACCGTTCATACCGAGCGCGGCAAGCCGACCAATAGCGAATTTATCGCGATGATTGCGGACAATTTCCGCCTGCAACTCCGCGCGATGTAAGGTGAAAATGAAAAAGCCACTCACGACCGTGAGTGGCTTTTTTGCGCTAAAAAAACCCGTCCGAAAACGGACGGGTCAGCGGGTGTCGGAGAGTTCTAAAATATAATCGGTGGTGGTTTTGTAAAGTTTGGCGAGGGCGATGAGTACGTCGGTGGGCAAATCGCGCAAACCGGCTTCATAACGGGAATATTGCGGCTGTTTCATACCGAGATAGGCGGCGACTTGCATTTGGGTGAGGTCGCTGTCCTCCCGCAAATCGCGCAAGCGGCGATAACACGCCATAGTCCTCCCTCCTCAATAACCGTTTGGTTATTGACATTGTATCACGGACGTGGTAAACTTATTCCAAAATATAACTATACGGTTATAAATTAGGGAGAGAGGGAGTTAAGATGGAGACAATACAAAATCGGACGGGCTACCCGTCTATCGACAAACCGTGGCTGAAATATTACACCGA
>JAZRYM010000011.1:0-23212 GCA_045600765.1 Acutalibacteraceae bacterium
CTCGCCCGTTTTGGCGCTGATGCACACCGTCTGTGCATCGGTGTGCGGATACGGCGGAAGCGCCTTATCGCACTTGTTGAGCACGGCAATCATCGGCTTGTCGCCGCACCCGAGTTCTTCGAGCAGCGCCTTGGTCACGGCGAAATGTTCCGCCGCCTCGTCGCTTGCCGCATCGCACACATTTAAGATAACGTCCGCTTCCACCGCTTCTTCCAGCGTGGAGCGAAACGCATTGACAAGGTGATGCGGCAACCGCCGCACAAATCCGACGGTGTCAATCAAAAGCACCTGCCGTCCGTCGGGCAATTTGAGCCCGCGCGACACCGGGTCAAGGGTGGCAAACAGCATATCTTCCGCCAGCACGCCCGCATCGGTCAAATAGTTGAGCAAGGTGGATTTTCCCGCGTTCGTATACCCGACCAACGCGACGGTGGCAATCCCCGTTTTTTTGCGGTGGTCTTTTAAGTTGCCACGCCGTTTTTCCACCTCGGACAGTTGCTCTTTCAGCGCGGAAATGCGCCGCCGAATATGCCGTCGGTCACTTTCGAGCTTCGTTTCACCCGGCCCGCGCGTACCGATACCGCCGCCGAGGCGGGACAAACTCGTTCCCTGCCCCGCAAGCCGCGGCAACCGATACTGCAACTGCGCGAGTTCCACTTGAATACGTCCCTCTGCCGAGCGGGCACGCGCGGCAAAAATATCCAAAATCAGCGTGGTGCGGTCGATAATCGGCTTGCCCACGATTTCTTCCAAATTGCGCTGTTGCGTGGCGGTCAATTCGCGGTCTACAATCACGATTTCCGCCTCTACCTGCTCGCACAAATCGCGCAACTCCTCGGCGCGACCCGAGCCGATACACGTTGCGGCAGACGGCGTATCCCGCTTTTGGCACAGTTCCGCCACCGTTTCCGCACCCGCCGTTTTCGCGAGTTCGCGCAACTCCGCAAACGCCGTTTCCACGTCGTATTCGCCGGTATCCAGCGCCACCAGCACCGCCTTTTGCGGTGCCTGCTCCGCTCCCGTTTCGGTCAATCCGTCCACCCGCCTTTCCTTTTCGGTTCACCGTATAGTATACCCGAACTTTTTCCCGCTTGCAACCCTAAAATTTCCGCAAAAAACAGAAAAAACCGGTTGCACTCTCCTTTTTTTTATATTATAATGTTATCTGTATAAGTATAGGAAAGCGAAAGGAGCGTGTGCCGTGTCCGCTTATCTCGACAACAGTGCCACCACCAAAGTGTGCCCTGTCGCCGCGGAAAAAGCCGCAAAGATGATGACCGATTGTTTCGGCAATCCCTCCTCACTCCATTCGTTCGGCTTTGCCGCGGAACAAGAACTGACTGCCGCGCGCACAAGCGTCGCCACCCTACTGAAAGCCGACCCCGCCTGCGTCACCTTTACTTCCGGCGGAACAGAGGCGAATAACTTAGCCGTGCTCGGCGCCGCCGCCGCAAAAAAACGCCGCGGCAACCACGTCGTCACCACCGCGATTGAGCACCCCTCGGTGCTGGAAGCGTTCGCACGGCTGGAAGCGGACGGATTTGAAGTCACCCGCGTCGCTCCGCAAAAGGACGGCACGGTGTTACCCCGCGACCTCTTAAACGCCTGCCGCGCCGACACGATTTTAGTCAGCGCCATGGCGGTCAACAACGAAACGGGCGCGGTGTTCGCGTGGGACACGGTCTCCGCCGCCATTCGCAAAGTCTCCCCACTCGCGACATTGCATTGCGATGCGGTGCAAGCGGCGGGAAAATGTGCCCTCTCGCTCGACAAAATGGGCGTTGACCTCTGCTCTGTCAGCGGGCACAAACTCCACGCTCCGAAAGGCGTGGGCGCTCTGTTTGTGAAAAAAGGCACGCGCTTAGTTCCTCCCGCCGCCCTCGGCGGAGGGCAGGAAAAGGGACTGCGCTCCGGCACGGAAAATATGCCCGCCATCGCCGCTTTCGGCGAAGCGGTCAAGGCGCTCCCCTCACCCGCCGAACAAACAAAGCATTACGAGGCGCTGCAAAAACTTCTCTTATCCCATCTTGCCGACCTCGACGACGTGGTGATACATCCACCCGCCATCGCCGTGCCGTATATCACCCATCTTTCCCTGCTCGGGCGCAAAAGCGAAACTCTCGTGCACGCCCTCGCGGAAAACGGGGTGTTCGTATCGGGTGGTTCCGCCTGCGCCAAAGGCAAAAAAAGCCACGTCTTGCAGGCAATGAAACTCCCCGCCGCCGAAATTGATTCGTCCTTGCGCATCAGCTTTTCGGTAACCACCGATGAAACCGACATTCTCGCCTTTTGTGAGGCACTTCGCCACGCAAAAGCTACACTGGCCCACGTCTAAGGAGGATAACGTATGGATAACAAACAAAACTTCCCGTTCTGGGATGACAACGTCTTTTCCCCCGCCCGCAAGGTCACTGCGCCTGACGGCTCGCTCGACAAGACTGTGGATGATATTTTAGCGGAACTGTACGCCGAAAAGCGCATAGCGCAACCGACACAACCGGCACAACCGCGCCCGCAAGCGGCGACCACGCCGAGACCGGCGCAACCGACACAACCCGCGCAACCGCGCCCGCAAGCGGCGACCCCGTCTGCGTTTGCTCCCGTAAAACCCGCGGTGCAACCGCCAATCCCCACCACCATTCCGCTCAAACCGAGCGAGGCGGCGCCGAGCGCGTCTACCCAAAAATCCGCGCCGAAAAAAACGCCGAAAAAAGACAAATGGATTTGGAGATTTCTCGGTAACTTCCTGCCGAAAAAAGGCGACGGTTTCTGGGAATCGCTCCGCAAAGCGGTGTGCCTGTGCGCCATTTTCGTGTTGGTGGGCAGTTGTTGCGTGTTGGTCAACGATTTCGTGCTGACTCCCTTGGGCGGGAATCGTTTGGCGGACACGATTGACAACGTGCGCAAAACGCCCGTCAGCCAAGACGACGACGAAAAACTGTATCCGGCGGGCATTCTCACTTCTTTCAAGAATTTGTATAAGAAAAACCCCGACACCATCGGCTGGATTACCTATAAATCCACCAGTCCTTACTGGAACAAAAAGCTCGCCGACCCCGGTTACGTGGTGGTGCAAGCGAACGACAACGACTTCTATCTCCACCGCGATTTTGAGAAAAACGACGACCGCAACGGCACCATTTATATGGACTACCGCTGCGATTACAGCACGAAAGAGACGGCGGAAAACGCCCGTATCACCATTCTCTACGGTCACAATATGTATAGCGGATTGATGTTCGCGAACGTCAACAAACTGCTCGACGGTCTGTCCTATGCACAGTCCGCGCCGACCGTTCAGTTCAGCTCCCTCTTCTCCGAAGACACCTACAAAGTGTTTGCCGTCATCAGCAACGATGCCACCGAAGCAGGCGCGAAAAACTTCCTGCGTACCGATTTCGATGGCGACCGCGATTTTCTCGAATACATCGCCGAGTTGCGTCTGCGCTCGTGGTACAACTACAACGATGTAAACGTGCGCGCCGACGACCAACTTTTGGTGCTGTATACGTGCTCTAACACCTATCAAACGACGATGGGCAAAGAGGGTCGCACCATTTTGGTGGCACGCAAAGTCCGCGCGGGCGAAAGTGCCGATGTGGACGTTTCCTCCATCACCGAAAACGAAAACAAACTGATGCCGCGGCAATGGTACACCAACAACGACTTGGCATTGCCCGCCTACTACACGTCGCAAGATGCGGCGGACGAGGCGGTCCAAAACGCGATGAACGGAAACTAATCCGAAGATAGCAAAAGCGAGGAACACGTAATGAACGCACAGCAAGAACTGATTTTAATCAAAAACGGTGAACTGACGCTCAAAGGGTTGAACCGTAACACCTTTGAGTCGATTTTGTGCAAAAATCTGCGCCGCAATTTGAAACCCGTCGGCGCGTTTACCATCCAAAAATCCCAGTCCACCATTTACGTCTTCCCCGCTTCCGACGATGCCGATTTGGATGCGGCGTGCGACCGCGTTTCCAAAACATTCGGCATCGCCGCGTACTCCCGCGCAAAAATGGTCGAAAAAGACCTGTCGGCGATTTGCCGCGCCTGCGCGGACTATTTCAAAGAGCCGCTCTCTCTCGCCGCCACCTTTAAGGTGGAAGCCAAACGGGCAGACAAGCGCTTTGCGCACCCGTCTCCCGAAATTTGCGCCACCGTCGGCGAATATCTGCTCGACACCTTCCCGCACCTCGCGGTGGACGTGCATAACCCCGACTTGACCGTGGTAGTGGAAATTCGCGACTTCGGCGCGTTTATCCACGCGCTTCAACTGCCGGGTGCGGGCGGAATGCCGGTCGGCACGGGCGGCAAATGCGGATTGCTTCTCTCCGGCGGCATCGACTCCCCCGTCGCCGCCTATATGATGGCGAAACGCGGCGTGGAACTGTGCGGCATCCACTTTGCCTCCCCGCCGTATACGAGCGAGCGCGCGGAGCAGAAAGTCGTCTCCCTGCTTGAAAAAATCACCCCGTACACCGGCCACGCCGAACTGTACGTCGTCCCCTTCACCCACATTCAAGAGGAAATTCGCGACCACTGCCCCGAAGACCTCTTTACCCTTGTGATGCGCCGCTTTATGATGCGGTGCGCCACCGTGCTCGCCAAAGAAAAGAACTGCGAAGCGCTGATTACCGGCGAAAGTGTCGGTCAGGTGGCAAGCCAGACCATTCCCGCGATGGCGTGCACCGAAGCGGTCACCGATTTGCCGATTTTCCGCCCGTGTATCGGGATGGACAAAGAGGAAATCGTCGCCATTTCCCGCAAAATCGGCACCTTTGACATTTCCATTGAACCGTATGAGGATTGTTGCACCGTTTTCACCCCGCGCCATCCCCGCACCCGCCCGAAACGCGCCATGTTGGAAGAAGCGGAGCAGGCGCTCGACGTGGACGCGCTCGTGAAAGAGGCGATAGAAAATGCCTATCGCCGCCGTTTGCAATTTTGAATTTCTCACTCTGCCACAGAGATAAATAAAGAGAAAAACCCGAAAGGAGGAGTCGCCTATGACCGCAACCCGTTGTCTGCGCGTGTTCGGACTGTCGATTGAAGACGTGTCGTCCCGTTTGTCCGACCGCTTGACCAATGAGCCTTTGCGCGTCACGCTGACCGTCGAGCAGGACGAAGTAGTCGTCTTGCTGTCCGCCGATGCCGACTCCGCCGCCATCGCCGAAGCATCGCTGAACAAGGGCGCCGCCCTTGTGCGGGATTGCCTCGGCGTTTTTGTATACGGCGAAGACGTCCCCGATTTGCAACATCGGGTGGTCGCGCTTCTCCTCGAAAACAACAAAAAAATCGCCACCGCCGAATCGTGCACCGCGGGACTTCTCTCTGCGGCACTCACCGAAGTCGGCGGTGCATCCGCTGTGTTCGATTGCGGCGTCGTCTCCTACGCGAACGACGTCAAGCACTCCGTATTAGGCGTGCCGCAAGAGTGGATTGACACCTACGGCGCCGTTTCCGAGCAGGTCGCCTCCAAAATGGCCATCGGTGTACGCCGTTTAAGCGGTGCCGACTTCGGCATCGGCATTACCGGTGTCGCGGGTCCCGGTCCGAACGAGGGCATTCCCGCCGGCACGGTGTTTGTCGCCCTGGCGGACGAAAAGCGGGTGTGGGTCAAAAAAATCGAACTCCCGAACGCCGACCGCGCGGGTGTGCGCCGCTTTGCGGTGCAAACCGCACTCGATATGGCGCGGCGCTATCTTGAAGCGCTTCCCGGAGTGATGGCGGGCGCATTGTCGCTCGAAAAACCCTCGTCCGAGACGATGCCGTTCCCCGTCGGCCGCGTAAAAAAACTGCATTTTTGGTCGCCCCTCTTTCCCTCAAAATCGCAAGGGAAAGCCGCCGCGTTCCGCGCGACAGCACTTTGGTTTTTGATTGTCATTATGGTGGCGGTGTGTGGTTTTTCGCTCTACTATTTCATCTACCGCCCGCTCCACAACGAGCAGATGTACGACCGTCTCGAATCGGTCTATTACGCGGGCTTGTCCGAACCTCCCGCCGTCGTGGACACGTCGCTTTATCCCGAGGGAATGCTCTCTCGCTTTTACGCGCTGTATGACCAAAACGCCGACATTCGCGGCTGGCTTCGGGTAGACGGCACGTCCATTAGTTACCCCGTGATGGACAGTCGCCACTCCGACTATTATGCCACCCACGATTTTGAGGGTACACCCTCCGCTTACGGAGTGCCCTATTTCAACTCCTCCGCCGACTTTTCCTCCGCAAAAGCGGTGGATGCCGCTCGCACACTCACCATTTACGGCGGCAATCGCGAGGGCGATGCACAAATGCTGGCGCCGCTCCTGCGCTACACCGACAAGGCGTTTTTCGCCGCGCACGAGTATTTGACCCTCAACACGCTGTATTCCGAAAACCGCTACCGCGTACTTGCCGTCTGCACGGTGGAAGACGTCGCCGCGGTCCCCTACGACGCGCCACCGACCGATGCAAAAGGGTACAAAGCGTTTTTGTCGCAACTGGAAACTCTCTCACTCTACAAATTGCCGGTGCCTCTGAAAAAAGACAGTCACCTGCTCTTCCTTTCGGTTGACGTCGGAACGGAAGAAAACGATACCCGCCGCCTTGTCGTGGTAGCGGAACGGCTTGCGGCAGGTGCCGCCGAGCCGGCATATAAAGTGGAGGAAAACCCCGATGCGATGGCGGCGGGTGAAAGCGTAAACGACGTGCCTGACACGCCGGCCACCACCGTCACCACCAAAAACGCCACAACCACCACGCCGACCACACGCAAGGAAAAAGAAATCACCAATCCTCCCGCACGCACCACGGTGCGTACCGCACCGGCGGCGGAGCCGACCACCACCCGCAAGCCCACCAACAAACCCACCGCCAAAACCACGAAAAAACCCTCGTTGCCCTCTACAACGGCACCGACCGTTCCCTCGACTTCGCCCTCCACCGAGCCCACCGTCGTAACGACGATGCCGCCCGACGGAGATTGACGGCAACAGTTTTCATTGAATTTTCCGATTTTCTTCAAAAAAGGAGTGCTTGACGATGTTGCGCATCGACCATTTAACGAAGCGTTATGGGACGACCATCGCGGTAGACGACCTCAATTTACACATTCTTCCCGGTGAACTGTACGGGTTTATCGGCCACAACGGCGCGGGCAAAACCACCACGATTAAAGCCTGTTGCGGTATTTTGAATTTTGAAGAGGGCGACATTTTCATCGGCGGCACGTCGGTAAATACCGACCCGCTCGCCTGCAAAGCGCAAATCGCCTACCTGCCCGACAACCCCGATTTGTACGATTTTATGACCGGTATCGGGTACTTAAACTTTATCGCGGACGTGTTCGGTATCCCCGCCGACGTGCGAAGCGAGCGCATCCGTTCCCTCGGCGACCGATTTGATTTAACCAAAGATTTGGCACAACCGATTTCCGCCTACTCCCACGGTATGAAACAAAAACTCGCAATTATCTCCGCGTTTTTGCACGACCCGAAACTGCTGATTATGGACGAACCGTTCGTCGGTCTTGACCCCGTGTCGTCCCACGAACTGAAAGTGCTGATGCGCGAACTGTGCGACAAAGGCGGCGCGATTTTCTTCTCCACCCACGTGCTTGAAGTCGCCGAAAAACTGTGCGACAAAATCGCCATTATCCGCGACGGCAAACTCGTCCGCTCCGGCACGATGGAGGAGGTCAAAGGCGACGACTCCCTCGAAGACGTGTTCCTCGAATTGGAGGCGGACGAATGATGCTGAAAGCCCTGCTGAAAAAGCAGTTTTCCGAACTGCTGCACAGTTATATGAAGCGCGGCGGCGCAGATGCAAAAGCAAGCGGCAAAAACAGCAAAGGCAAACTGATTTTGTTCAGTGTCCTGATGCTTTACGTTGTCGGCGTGTTCGTCGTTATTTTCTATAACATTATGAAAGAACTGTGCCCGACGTTGTGCGCATTCGGTCTGCGGTGGCTCTATTTCGCCCTGGCGGGAATGCTCGCCACCGCACTCGCCATTATCGGCAGTATCTTCCTTGTCCAATACCAACTGTACGAGGCGAAAGACAACGATTTACTGCTCTCGATGCCCATTCCCACGTCGTATATTATGTTCACCCGCCTTTTTTCGTTGTACGTCCAAAACTTCCTTTTTGAAGCGCTGGTGTTCGTCCCCGCCGTTGTGGCCTACGTCCAACACGGGCAGATACATACGACCGGCGCTATCCTCAACTGCGTGTTGTTGCTCCTCCTCATGCCGCTCTTCTCGCTGGCGCTCACCTGCGTACTCGGCTGGCTTGTGGCGCTCTTGTCCTCACGGATGCGCCACCGCAACCTCGCCGTTGTCGTCTTTTCGCTCGCGTTCATCGGCGGCTATTTCTACATCTACACGCAATACAGCGTGTTTTTGAAAAAAATCCTCGAAAACAGCGAGATTATCGGGCAAAAAGTCAAAACACTGTTTTACCCGTTTTACGCTCTCGGCAACGCCGGCACGGGCAACTTCGGCGCGCTCCTCTTGTTCGCGCTCATCACCGCCGCGGTGGCGGTGCTCGTGTTTTTGCTTCTTAAAGTCAACTTCGTCAAACTTGCCACCCGAAAACCCAACGAGAAAAAAGCGGTCTATAAAGAAAAAACCGCCCGCGCTTCGTCGGCGGACGGCGCGCTTCTTAAACGCGAAGCGCTTCATCTTGTGAAAAGTCCCGTGTATCTCCTAAACGGCGCACTCGGCTCAATGGCGATGCTGCTCGGCTCGATAGCGCTCTTTTGGAAACGTAACGGACTGCTCTCTTTCCTGCCCGCCTTGTTCCCGGAAGACCCCGCCTACGCCGGTGTCGCGGAACTCGTGACGGTGATTCTCGTCTGCTTTGTCTCCTCGATGAACGCCATCACCGCGCCGTCCATTTCACTTGAAGGCAAATCCATTTGGATTACGCAGTCGCTCCCCATACCCGCCGAAAAAGTGCTGCTTGCCAAACTCCGCTTGCATCTGCTCATCAGCGTTCCCGCCGCTCTCTTGTTTGCGGGCGTGTTCGCGATGTTGCTCGGCTCAACCGGAAAAATGCTCGCGCTGATGTTCCTGACCCCCGTCCTGTTCATTTTGTTCTGCGGGCTTGTCGGGCTTACCTGCAACCTCAAAATGCCCAACCTCAAATGGAACAACGAAGCATACGCCATTAAACAAAGCTTCTCGGTGCTCATGGCGATTTTCATCGTCATCGCGGTGCTCGCTCTGCTCATTTTGGCGGTCCGTTTCCTGCTCGATCCCCTCACCGCCTATGAGTTACTGCTGATTTTCAATGCCGTAACGGTCGCCGTCTCCCTTGTTTTGTATCAATGGCTTCGCACCCGCGGCGCCAAAATTTTCAGCACACTTTCTTAACCCGAAACAACATAAAAAGGCAACGAAAAAACGCCCAATGAAAAAAGGCGGTGGTCTTCGACCACCGCCTTTTTTGTTACATATAAAAACAGTCCAAATTCCACTTTGCGGGGTTATTGTCAATATACTCCCATATCCGCAAATAATCTTTTTCGTTGCGAACAATATGGTCGTGATACGACCTTTGAAACACGTTCATTCCCGCGTCGATATTGACCAATCGTTTGAACACCGCCACAAGACGTGGTATCACATCGTTCGTAGGGGACGGCGCCCTCGACATCCCTCCTCTGCAATCCGCGCATTCCACCGAAACAAGCAGATGAATATGGTTGGGCATAATCACAAAGTTCTTCAAAACCACGCCATTGATTTTTTCAGTGGAACGTATATGTTTTTCGGCAATTTCCCCAATGGAAGATAACTTCACGAAAGGGGCGTCGAGGGCGCCGCCCCCTACAACCTCGCCGAACACTTTCCTTTTGTTTTTTGCGCAAATCGTAATGAAATAGACACCATTTTCGCTGTAATTATAATGTCTCAAACGATTTGGTTTTCGATTGTACATCACTTTCCCAACTCTTTCAACGTCGGGAAACTCTTGTCGCGCGCGTTCAACAACATCTCCTCCGCGGGGATGGCGGGCCATTCAATGCCCACGTCGGGGTCGTTCCACAAAAGTCCGCCCTCGTCCTCGGGATGATAAAAATCGTCGCATTTGTAAAGGATTTCCGCCGTCTCGGACAACACAAGATACCCGTGTGCAAACCCTTTCGGCACAAACAGTTGCTTACGGTTGTGCTCCGACAGCGTCACGCCGAACCACATCCCGTAGGTACTGCTCCGCGGGCGCAAATCCACCACCGCGTCGAACACCTCGCCTTTGAGCACGCGCAACAATTTCGCCTGCGGATGCGCCTTTTGAAAGTGCAATCCGCGCAACACCCCGCGATGCGAAAACGCCTGATTGTCCTGCACAAACACGTTGGGGATGCCCGCTTCGGCAAACGCCTCATGGTTGTAACTCTCCATAAATCCGCCGCGCTCGTCACCGAGGAAATGGGGTTCAATCACACAAACCCCGTCAATCTCCGTCCAAAAAAAATCAAATCCCGCCATGTTTCCGTCCTCCGTTGTTGGTTTGGCTTTGTCATCAACCCGTCCTTATTTCGTTTGGCGCAACCGCTGAGACACCGCGCGCCACAGTTGCACCCGATTGCGCACCATCACGGAAAATTTTCCGTGGTGGTCTTTCGTCACCGTGCCCTCGTGCCGACGGTAATCAATGAGCACTTTCGGCAAAAACGCCGCACCGCCGCGCTTTTCGGCAAGCAATCCGAGCCATTGGTCGTGCATCGGAATGCGGTCGTCAAAGGGAAGCGCCACCGTCAGCAAGTCTTTTCGAAACGCCATACACGAGCCGATATACGAGTTTTTCCACAAATTTTTGAGATACCCCGCCCGCGACCCGCGCACCGCGAAGAAAGAGGGCGCCAGCACGTGCCGCTCGTTGTCGGTCATCTGCGCATCGTGTAAAACAAGCGCCGCGCCCGTTTCCTCAAAGCAGGCGAGCACCGCTTCCACTTTGTCCGCGTGCCACACGTCGTCCTGGTCAGACAAGAAAATCACGTCGCCGCGGCAAGCAGAAATCGCGTGTTCAAAATTCTTAATAAGCCCTTGACACGGGCCGTCAATCAGTTTGACGCGCCCATCCTCGCTCGCCATACGGCGCACAAGGTCGCGCGTGCCGTCGGTCGAGCCGTCGTCCGACACAACCACCTCGTCCCCTTCGCGGAGATTTTGCAAAATCGAGGTCAACTGCTCTTCAAGATACGCCTCGCCGTTGTAGGAAGCGAGGGCAACCGATACGTTCATTTTTTGTTCTCCTTTCGCCACTTGCGCAAATACACCCGAACGGAGTGCAGGTGAATGCGCAACAGTTTCGGGTTGCGGTAACTGCCGCGCTCCCACGCGTGAGTCACCGCCGTCTGCGGTACACAAGTGGCCTTACCTAATTTGCGGGCACGGCGGGTCAAGTCCGCGTCCTCGCAATAGAGGAAAAATTGCTCGTCAAATCCGCCGAGCTGTTTCCACGCGGCGGTGCGGATAAACATAAAACAGCCGGTGCAAAATTCCACCTCAAACGGCGCGGACAAATCGGCATCCGCCATCGTGTATTCCCGCCGCTTTTTGGCAAAATAGCGGCTGTATTTTTGCAATTTTCCCGCCAAGATAAACGACAGTTTCAAGTTGCGCCGCGGCACGTCCTGCACCGTTCCGTCCTCGTTACGAATAAGCGGGCAGGTGAGCACCACGTCGGGGTGCGCGTCCATATACGCCGAAAGGGCGGTCAGCACGTCTTCGGTCAGCGTGATATCCGGGTTAATGATGGCGTGGTAATCCGATTGCACGCGTGACAGCACCGCATTGTGCCCGCCGCCGAAGCCGCGGTTGTCCTGCCGGAGCACCGTCACGGCGGGGAACTGTTCTTCCACAAGCGCCGGCGTTCCGTCGGTCGAACCGTTATCCACCACAAACACCGCCACGTCCGTGCCTTTGGTCTGTTCAAAAATGCCGGTCAAAAGCCGACCGATGACGTCCGCGCTGTTGTAGGTCACAATCGAAACCGAAACCATACCGTTTCCTCCCAAAAATCAGCCAAAACCTGCCCCGCGTTTCCAAAATACGCCCATCCGCGCGCAGGTCGCGTTTCCAAACGTGTATTAGTATACCATAAAAATCCCAAAAAGTCCAGCCCGAATTCCATTCTTTCCGTTTCGGCAAAAAACGAAAAAAATTTGCAAAAAAATCCAACTTTTTTGCATTTGGGGGTAGATTTTTGGAAAATAGTGTGTTATACTATATACAGTAGTTAAGAGGAACCTTGTTCCGCTAAATCTTGCGAAAGGAGAAGATTTCGCCTATGGGCGTTCTCGACAAATGGTTGCGCGGTTCCACCTCTTTCGACCGCAACCGAAAACCTACCCCTTCTCGCCCCACTTCCACCATCGGAAGCACGGTGATTCAGCGACAATCTACCCCCGTTCGGCCGTCTTCTCCGCGTCCGGCAGTTCCTTTGAAGAAACCCGCCGCGCCGCCCGCACCAAAACCGACGGTCACGCAAGCGCCGAAACCGACGGTCGCACAAACACCAAACCAAACGGTCACGCAAGCGCCGAAAACTCCCGTTTCCGCACCCGTCGCACCCGTTGCATCGGTTCCCGCCGTCCCCGCGAAAGCGTTTGACGACGGTCTCCAAAAGAAACTGAATCGCTATTTTGAGCGATTGCGCGCGGTGTACCCCGACGGCGTTATCACCCGCCTCAACACCGGGCAAAAGAAACTGGCGGAGCGCGGCGCACAGTTGCGCAAACTGTGCGGAATGGAAAACGAACTGGATGCGTTTTTCGCCCTCGGCGGCTTCACCTATGAACGCACCGCCGGCGGACGACCCCGCGCCGTATCCTCGGCGACAGCACGCGGCGCTCTGGTAAACGAGGTCAAAACCCTTTTCCCGAGCGGCATCCCCTCCGCCGCCACCTTAGACCGTGTCGACCACGCGCTGTACCTGCGCTTGCGGAGCGCGGCGCGCCTTTCCGGCACGACCATCACCGCGTTTTTGAACGACTACGAACTTATTGAAAAATCAAACGAAAAAGGAGAGCAATCGCTATGACTACCAACAAAATTAAACTGAACATTGTGGGAACAGAATATTCCATCGTCTCGGACGAACCCGTCAGCTATATGACCGAACTCGGTATGCAGGTGGACAAAGATATGCGCGAGATTATGCAAGACCCCCGCATCTCCACCGCGATGGCGGCGGTGCTGGTGGCGCTCAACAACGCCGATGCCGTGCGCAAAGCCGAATCGGCGGCGGACAACCTGCGCTCCCAAATGAAAGGTTACCTCGACGACAACGCCCGCGCGCGGATGGAGAGCGACTCCTCCCGCCGCGAACTGGAACGTCTGCGCGAAGAAAACCGCAAACTGCGCGAACGCCTTTCGATGTAATGTTTTGAAATCATCTTTTTTGCCCCCCTCTGCCGATAGTCCGGCAGGAAAAAAGACGAACGACTTTGCCGTTCGTCTTTTTTATATGTCTTTTGAATTTTTGCCGCTTTTTTGCAACTTACAGTTCAATATCCACGCACGCGCGCGACTCGCGCAGCGGTTTCATAAACGCGCCGACCGCTTTGTGGTCAGGGTGCACGATGTAGGCGTTCAAGTCCTCAAAACTGTCAAAATCGCTGATAAGCAACAAATCCGCGTTCCCGTCGGCGGCACCGTCCGCGCCCACCGCCGTCTCCGAATGGCGGATGAGGTCGATTTTCGCCGGCAACGCATCCAGCATCGCCTTGGTCGCAAGCACGTTTTCCCGCTTGCTTTTGCCCTCTGCCTGCTCCAAAAATTTGAACATCACGATATGTCGAATCATTTTTCTTCCTCCTTGTCCCGATTTCGTCCCATAGTATAGCATATTTTCTCTTGTTTGTCACGAAAAAATGTGGTAAAATGAAAAAAACACAACGAAAAGGAGGTCTTTCCTTTGACCGAAACGATGTTACTGTGGCTTGTCGTCGCGCTGCTTTGCGTGTGCGTGGTGTTGCTCCTTGTCCTGCTCATAAACAGCCGTAAACCCGCCGACACCTCCGCGATGAAAGACACGCTGGAAGCGCAAAAACGCGCGCTTTCCGACGACTTGCACCGCGAAACGCGCGATATGACCGAATCCATCGCCGCGCTCGGCCGCGGGTTCGACACCCACCAAAAAGAACTGTTGCAACTGCAAAGTCAACAGCAAGAGCAACTGTATAAAACCCTCAATTCCCAAACCGAAAAGGTCACGCTCACCGTCTCCCAATCGGTGGAAAAATTGCAGGCAGGCAACGAGAAAAAACTGGACGAAATGCGCGCCACGGTGGACGAAAAACTGTCCGCCACCTTGTCCGAACGGCTGGATGCCAGCTTTAAGACGGTCGGCGAACAACTGCAAAACGTCTACAAATCCATGGGCGAGATGAAACAACTCGCGGGCGACGTCAACAGCCTTTCGCGCGTGCTCTCCAACGTCAAAACCCGCGGTACTTTCGCCGAAGTGCAACTCGGCAACCTGCTGGAACAAACGCTGACCGCCGACCAGTTTGAACATAACGTCTCCCCGAAAAACAACGGAAAAACGGTGGAATACGCCGTCAAAATCCCCTCGAAAGAGGACGACGGCAAGTGTATTTGGCTCCCGATTGACTCCAAATTCCCGCAGGAGGATTACCTGCGTATTGCCGAAGCCGCCGAAACGGGCGATGCCGTTGCGGTGGAAGCCGCCTCCAAAGCACTCGAAACCTTTATCAAAGACCAGGCGAAAAAAATCGCCGAGCTGTACCTCTCCGTTCCGAAAACCACCGATTTCGCCATTCTGTTTTTGCCGACCGAGGGACTGTATGCCGAGGTGCTGCGCCGTCCCGGGCTGGTGGAAACCGTCCAAACAAAATCCCGCGTGATGATTTGCGGCCCCACCACCCTCACCGCGTTCCTCAATACGTTGTCGATGGGCTTCCGCACCATTGCCATTGACAAACGCGCCGCCGAGGTGTGGAACGTGCTCGGCGCCGTTAAACAGCAGTATGAAAAATTCGGCGGTCTGCTCGGTAAGGTCCGCAAAAAAATCAACGAAGCCGGCACCGCGATTGACGAGGCACAACACCGCAACGAGATGATTCAATCCAAACTCCGCCGCGTCGAAACCCTGCCCGATGCCGACCGTGCCGACGCTCTTCTCGGCTTCTCCGACCCCCTCCCCCTCGACGACGAAAGCGAGGAAGAGTCTTACTAAATCCAAATCAACAAGAAACGTCCCCGCAATCTATGATTGCGGGGACGTTTTTCATTGGTATCGTTTGCAAGTATCTGTTTGTGTTTCCCACTCCGCCGTAAAACACAACCGACGGAACGGCGAATTATACCGTTCCTTCTTCAAACGGTGCGGCAGCAAAATCAATGCAAACCGACAGCAATTTTTTCTTTTGCGCCTCGGAAAACACCCGATAAAATGCCAAAATCTGCTTTTCCTCTTTGTTCAGTTCATCCACGGGAAGCGGGCGATTTTCGTCAATCGACTCGCCGTCATGAAGCACGGTAGGAAGCGACTCATCGGACGACGACGGTCGGTCAAGCAACAGCAAAAACGACGGGCTGTTCGGACAAAGCAAACGAATCAGCGCGCGGAGCGTGTCAAGCGACGGCGCGCACTTGCCCGATTCATAATACGAATAGGTCGAACGGGACACCGACAAGACATTGGCAACTTGTTCTTGCGACATCCCGTGGCTGGCGCGCAACAGCGCAAGCCGCGTTCCGAAAATCTGTTGAGTGGTCTGTCCCATAAAGTCTAACCCCTTCCGCTTTGATTCTTTTTCGATAAAATTTAGTATACCATATTTCCCCAAATCCTGCAACCCTTTTTCATAAAAGTCGCTCTAAAATTGCCCTCTTTCAAAATTATGGTTGAATTTTTTGACGAATAATGTTATACTGTTTTATTATTATAATAAAATAGGGTATGGTACGTAGTTATGAGTATGAAACGCTGGACTTACGCTCCCATTGACAAGGAGCGTGCCGCCGCTTTGGCGGAGGAAACGGGCATCGACGCCTTTTTGGCGGTGCTTCTGACCGTGCGCGGTCTGGACACCGCCGATGCCGCGCGCGAATTTTTGTACGGTGGCGACGAAACGGTAGACCCGTTTTCGTTTATGGATATGGATTTGGCGGTTGACCGCATCACCCGCGCACTCGACGACGGAGAGCCAATGGTCATCTTCGGCGACTACGATGCGGACGGCATTACCGCCACCGTCCTGCTCTACACCTATCTGCGGCAAAAAGGTGCCAACGTATCCTATCTCTTGCCGCAACGGGACGGCGAGGGCTACGGTCTGCACCGCGAAACGGTGGAGCACCTCGCCGCCGACGGAATAAAATTGCTCATCACGGTGGATAACGGCATTGCCGCCGTAGAAGAAGTGGCGCTTGCCGCCTCGTTCGGCATCGACGTCGTAGTTACCGACCACCACATCCCGCAAGAAACGCTCCCCGCCGCCGTCGCGGTCGTCAACCCGCACCGACCCGACTGCGAAAGTGAGTTTAAGGACTACGCCGGTGTCGGCGTGGCGTTCAAACTCGTCTGCGCCCTCGAAGGGGACGACGAATGGGCGCTCCGCGAATACGCCGACTTGGTCGCTATCGGCACCCTCGCAGACATTATGCCGCTTTCCGGCGAAAACCGCACTCTGGTGCGCGAGGGACTCCGCCGCATCAACGAGGGCACGCGCCCGGGTCTTGCCGCGCTTGCCGAGGTGGCGGGTGCCGGCGGCAAAACGCAAACCTCCTCCACCGCCGTGTTCACGCTCGCACCCCGCATCAACGCCGCCGGTCGTATGGGCGACCCGCAAAAAGCGGCGGAACTGTTACTCTCCGAAACAGCAGAGGAAGCGGCGGCACTCGCGCAGGAAATTCAAGAATACAACCAAAAGCGTCAAGCGCTCGAAGCGGATTTGCTCAAAGAAGTGCTCGCGCGCATTGACGAACACCCCGAATGGATGCACGACCGCGTTCTCGTCATCGACGGCGAGGGGTGGTACAGCGGCATCGTCGGTATTTTGGCGGCACGCATTTTGGAGCGATACGGAAAACCGTGTATGCTCCTCTCCTGCCTGCCCGACAAAGTCAAAGGCTCCGGGCGCAGTATCAAGGGTTTCCCGCTGTTTGATGCGATTGCTTCGTGCGGCGACCTGCTCACCTCGTTCGGCGGGCACGAACTCGCCGCCGGTGTTAGTCTTTCTCCCGAAAACGTGGCAGAATTCCGCCGCCGTATCAATGTTTGGGCGGCAGAACATTACCCCGAAATGCCCACCGCCACCCTTCAAATTGATTGCAAACTGTCTCCGGCGCAGGTACGTCCCGCGATTTTGGAGACGATTAACGCTTTGGAACCGTTCGGCGCAGGCAACCCATTGCCGCTGTTCGCCCTGTGCAAAATGCAGGTAGCAGACATCACCCCCGTCGGCAACGGCAAACATCTGCGCATCTCCGTCAAGCGGGACGGCGCTTCCTTAAACGTGATGTGGTTCCATATGACCGCCGACCGTTGCCCCTTTACGACAGGCGACACGGTAGACCTCGCGTGCACCCTTGACCGCAACGAATACCGCGGCAACGTGTCGGTCACCGTCATCGTGAAAGATGCGATGTTCTCCGACACCGAGCGGGAGGAATGGCTGGCGGCGCTGGCCACCTTCGATGCGTTGCGCCGCGGCGACGACATCGCGCTCCCGCCGCTTCCCGCGCGGGACTCGCTCGAAAAACTCTACCGCCACCTCCGCAAGACGGACGGCTTCTCCGGCCGGTGGGACGGGCTGTCGCGCGCACTCGGATTTTCCGTGTCGCCGTGCGATTTGCGCCTTGCCGCCGAACTGTTTACGCAGGCAAACCTGCTGACCGTCTCCGACCGCAGCGAGCAGGTGGAAATCGCCCTGCTTCCCGCCACGGGCAAAGCGGATTTGTCCGAAACCCCGCTGTGGAAGCGGCTTGCACCCTAACCGAAAAACCAACCCGAAAGGAGTGACCACGGTGCTGAACAAAGAAACCCTCATTGCCGAACTGAAAAAGAACATCGCCCAAAGCGAGCGAACCTACGACGAGGAGGTCATCAACCGCGCCGTGGACTTCGCCACCAAAGCGCACGCCGGACAATTCCGCTCATCGGGCGAAGAATACGTCTGCCACCCGCTTCAAGTGGCGCTCATCCTCGTCCAAATGGGGATGGACACCGAAACCATCGTCGCCGCTTTACTGCACGACGTGGTGGAGGATACGCCCGTCACCCTCGCCGACCTCACGCACGAATTCGGCTCTACCGTCGCCCTCCTCGTGGACGGCGTAACCAAAATCGACAAACTGTCTTTTTCCACGCGCGAAGAACAGCAGGCGGAAAACTTCCGCAAAATGTTGCTCGCTCTCTCGAAAGACGTGCGTGTCATTCTCATCAAACTCGCCGACCGCCTGCACAATATGCGCACCATCGGCGCCGTTCCCGAGCAAAAGCGCCGCGACAAAGCGAAAGAGACGATGGACATCTACGCGCCCATCGCCCACCGCCTCGGTATGGAAGAAATCAAGGAAGAACTGGAAGACATCTCCATTCGCACCCTTGACCCCATCGCCTACGACGAGATTGAGGAGACGATGAAACTCCGCAAAACCGTCCGCGATGCGTTTTTAGACCGCATTAAGGATATGATTACCGACCGCCTTTCGGAATACGGGCTGACCGCGACCGTCACCGGCCGCACCAAAAGCATTGCCAGTTCCTACCGCAAAATGTACGTCCTCGGCAAAACGCTGGACGAAATCTACGACATCTACGCCGTGCGCGTCATCGTGGACGAGGTGAACGACTGTTACAACGCCCTCGGTCTCATTCACGAGATGTTCCGCCCCATTCCGGGTCGGTTCAAAGACTATATCTCCTCCCCGAAACCGAATATGTATCAGTCGCTCCACACCACCGTTATCGGCACCGACGGCATTCCGTTTGAGGTGCAAATCCGCACGTGGAAAATGCACTACACCGCCGAATACGGCATCGCCGCCCATTGGAAATACAAAGCGGGTGTACGCGGTGACGATAAGTTGGACGAGCGTTTGCAATGGGTGCGCCGCTTCCTCGAAAATCAAAACGAAATCGAAGATGCGGACGAGGCAATTCGCACCATCAAAACCGACCTCTCGTCGGACGATATTTTCGCCCTCACCCCGAAAGGCGACGTCATCTCCCTCCCCGCCGACTCCACCGTGATTGACTTCGCCTACGCCATTCACTCCGCCATCGGCAACCGGATGATTGGCGCCAAGGCGGACGGGCGCATCGTCCCGCTCGATTATCGGGTAAAAACGGGTCAAATTATTGAGGTCATGACCTCGCCGAACGCCGACCACGGCCCGAGCCGCGACTGGCTCAACGTGGTGCAAACGGGCGAAGCCCGCACCAAAATCCGCACCTGGTTCAAGCGCGAACGGCGCGACGAAAACATCGCCCACGGCAAAGCCGAATTGGAGCGGGAACTGTCCCGCAACCTCGTTCGCCTGCCGGAAGACCAAATGCAGGAACTTCTCGCGACGGAAGCCCGCCGTCAGCATTGCAACACGGTGGAAGACCTCTACGCCGCGATTGGTTACGGCGGCGTGTTGCTCTCCAAACTCGTTCCCCGCTTAAAAGAGGAATACCTGCGCATCTTGCGCGAATCGGAGACGCTTACTCCCGAACAAGTCCTCTCCACCCCGCCGAAAAAGAGCAACAACGGCGGCGTTATTATTGAGGGCATCGACAACTGCCTTGTCAAATTTTCCCGTTGCTGTAACCCCTTGCCCGGCGACGAGATTATCGGCTTTATCACCCGCGGCAACGGTGTCTCCATCCACAAAATGGACTGTGTCAACGTCCCCGACGACCCCGAAACCTCCAAAGAGCCGGAACGCTGGGTGCATTGCCATTGGGAAGATTCCGTCCGCTCCGATTTCAAATCCACCATCTATGTCGATGCGTATGACCGTCCCGACCTGCTGTCCGACATTTTGGCGCAACTGTCGTCGATGCACATCGCGCTTCACTCCGTCTCCGCCCGCGAAGCGGACAACGGCTACGCCGTAGTAGAAGCGACCATCGCCGCGACGAGTGTCGAACAGCTCAATATGGTCTTGGCGCGGTTGGCGCGCGTGCCGAGCGTCATCTCGGTTAAACGCTGATTTTTCGGAGGTTTCTATGCGACTTGTCTATCAACGTGTCTCCTCGGCATCCGTCGCGGTAGACGGCACCGTCATCGGTCAAATCGAAAAAGGCGCCGTTCTGCTCCTCGGTGTCGGTGTGGACGATACCGAAAGCGATGCCGACCTGCTCGCCAAAAAAGCGGCGGAACTGCGCGTGTTTGAGGACGACAACGGCAAAATGAATTGGAGCTTGCTCGATGTCGACGGCGGCGCGCTCGTCGTATCCAACTTCACCCTGTACGGCAACTGCCGTCACGGTCGCCGTCCCGAATTTCTCGGTGCGGCGCGTCCCGACACCGCCGTGCCGCTGTATGAATACTTCGTGCAGGCGCTGAAAGCGCTTGGTGTCGCCCGCGTAGAAACGGGCGAATTCGGCGCGGATATGGCGCTTCAAATCGGCGGTGACGGGCCCGTTACGCTGATTTTGGATTCCGCCGACCTCGCAAAAAGAAAGGACTAATCCTATGATACTCGAAACGTTGCCGCTCGGCAAACTGTTGACCAACTGTTATCTGCTCGCGGACGAAAACGGTCGCGGGGTGTGTATCGACCCCGCTGACCACGCCGACCGCATTTTGGATGCGGCGCAAAAATACGGCGTGCGCATCGAAGCCATCTGGCTGACCCACGGTCACTTCGACCACCTGCTCGCCGTAGAGGAATTGCAGCGCGCCACCGGCGCTCCGCTTTACATCCACGCGGCGGACGAGCCGTGCCTTACCGACCCGCGTTGCAACCTGCTGTCCTACTTCACCGTCAACATCCCCTTGTCCCTCAAAGCGGACGTACTCTTCCGCGAGGGCGATATTTTGCAAGCGGGTGACCTGCCCTTTACCGTTTGGGAAACGCCCGGTCACACGCCCGGCAGTTGTTGTTTCGTCAACGAATCGCTCGGCATCCTCTTTTCCGGCGACACGCTGTTTGAAACCGGCGTCGGCCGCACCGATATGCCCGGCGGCGACGAGGAAACGTTGCGTGTGTCGCTCGACCGTCTGTATAAAATCACCTCCTCGCCGCGGGTATACCCCGGTCACGGCGAAAACTTTGTGCTCGGTGGCGACTTATGATTTTAGTAACCGAAAACCACGATTTCCACTATGAAACCGCCA
Organism: Acutalibacteraceae bacterium; assembly: GCA_045600765.1. Lineage (GTDB taxonomy): Bacteria > Bacillota > Clostridia > Oscillospirales > Acutalibacteraceae > RGIG426. The sequence continues at coordinate 21,296 of JAZRYM010000011.1, forward strand.
ACATCTGCCGCTTTTTCGTGCCGGATGAAAAAATCAAAACGGTGAAAGAACGTCCCGCTGACGTGGGCGACGAATTGCTCGCCGTCACCACGCTGTGCGAGGGAGAATCGGGTGCCAAAACCGTCTGCCGCCTGCAATACGGAGACTTTTGCGAAATGCGAACGGGCTTTGTCCCCGCCGACAGCAAAACCTACCGCGACGACTGCGAACGCACCCTCGCCACCGACCTCTATCACCTCTTTTGCGCCTTGTTTGAAACCCGCCAAAGTTGGGGAATTCTCACCGGCGTGCGCCCGATTAAACTGTTGCGCCGCACGGTGAACGATATCGGTCTCCCCGCGGCGCTCGACCGCTTTCGCAACGTGTGGCTGTGCGACGATGCCAAATTAGCGCTCGCCGAAACCACCCTGCGCCACGAAAACGAGATTTTGGCGCTCTCGCGCCCCGATTCGTTCAGCCTCTACATCTCTATCCCTTTTTGCCCGACCCGGTGCGACTACTGCTCCTTCGTCTCCCATACGGTAGACCGCGCCGCCTACTTAATTCCCGATTACCTGCGGCTGTTGTGCGAAGAAATCCGCGCCACCGCCGCGATGGCGAACCGCTTAGGCTTGCGCCTTGAAACGGTGTACGTCGGCGGCGGAACGCCCACCACGCTCAATGCCGAGCAACTGAAAACCCTGCTCAAAACCGTGGCGGAGGCGTTCGATTTGTCCACCGTCCGCGAATTTACGGTGGAAGCCGGCCGTCCCGACACGGTGACGGAGGAAAAACTCCGCGCGATTAAAGCCGCCGGCATCGAACGGGTCAGTATCAACCCCCAAACCCTGCACGATTCCGTTCTCGCCGCCATTGGCCGCAAACACACAGTCGCGGATTTTACAAGCGCCTTTCGCCTTGCCCGCAACGTCGGTTTTTCCGTCATCAATACCGACCTCATCACCGGTCTGCCCACCGACACGGTGGACGGCTTTGCCAAAACACTCGACGGCATTTTGGCGCTGTCACCCGAAAACGTGACGGTGCATACCCTGTCGATGAAACACGGCTCCAATTTGGTAGCGGCGCGGCGGTTTGAAATCGCCGAAAAAACCGCCGAAGCCAAAGCGATGTCCGCCCTCTCCGTCGAAAAACTGACCGCCGCCGGCTACGTGCCCTACTACCTCTATCGCCAGGGCCGCACCATGGGCAATCAGGAAAACGTCGGCTTCGCAAAACCCGGTTGCGAGGGACTTTACAACGTCTATATTATGGACGAAACCCACACGATTTTGGGGTGCGGCGCGGGCGCCGTCTCCAAACTCAAACAACCGAACGGGGAATATATCGAACGCATTTTCAACTATAAATTCCCCTACGAATACGTGTCCGGATTTCCGGAAATGCTGGCACGAAAAGCCGGCATTGACGATTTTTATACCCGCTTCCCTATTAAAAATTGAAAGGAGAATAAGAAATGGGAACTTTTGAAGACATTTTGAACAAAGCCAAACGCGGTGCCGAACTGGTCGGTCAAAAAACCGGCGATTTTGTGGAGGTCACCAAACTGAAAATGGCAGCTTCCGACGTGGAGAAAGAAATCGCCGCAACCTTTGAGGGTCTCGGCCGTCTCGTCTATGATGCGCAAAAATCCGATGAGGACGTGTCCGAAATGGTAGAAGATTGCGTGAGCAGTATCGACGAGTTGCAAGAAGCCGCCGAAGCCATTCGCGAGCAGATTTATGCGTATAAAAATATGAATCGTTGCGTTGCGTGTGGCGCGGTCACCGATAAGGACGCGGCATTTTGCAGTAAATGCGGCGCTCCGCTGACTGTGGAAGATGCCGAAGAACCCGCCGAAGAACCCGTCGAAGAAAAAATCGACGAATAATTGAAGAATAAGCGAAGTTTCATCGAAAAATCCCGTAGCCGCAAGGC
>JAZRYM010000012.1:0-45192 GCA_045600765.1 Acutalibacteraceae bacterium
TGTTGTTGCCGCAAATCCGACAACTGTCGTTTGAGGGCAACGATTTCGACGATAATCGGTTATTGTTCGGGCTTCTTAATCTTGTGTTTGTAAACGCTTTTCAGTCGGCGCGGGCATTGTCGCCGCTTGGAAATCCCCAAAAACTCCCGCTTGGCTGTTATGGGTGGGTTTTCGGCTATGACAACGACTGTGTAAATCATCATTATTATGATGTGATTACGGAGATGTGGAACCGTGACAAAACCGCTTGGTTTTCGGTGGAAAACTACAAGGTGATTAAGCCCGCTCAACTGTTGGAATACTCCGATTTTGACAGCAACGCCGAAGCGCTTTGTGATGCGATTCTCAAAAAAGAGGCAAACCGCGACAATCCGGAATTGCCGAAACTCATCGAGCAGGGGTTTGTGCATTGTGAAAACCAAACGCTGTCGCCGAATTTCCTTGTGTTTCGTCAGGCGGTGTATGACGAACTTTGCACGCTTCTTGCAGACGTTATCCGAGAGGTGGCGGAATGTATGATTACTGTTTCCGACAAAGCAGAGCGGCTGCTTCAATCGTGCGTGCCGTCCCACCTCAAAAACCAATGCGGAGACGTGGCGAAAATCCATCATCGAATGGACGTTGGGGCGTTTTTGTTGGAAAATCTGATTGCGGACGGGAAACTGACCGTTCCGGATGACGAAACGCCGCTTTGTATATGGGGCGTGAAAATGTAAAAACCAACCGGCGGGGATAATTCCTCGCCGGTGTTGTTTTCGGTTACAAAAAGAATGCCGACACACAACGTGTGTCGGCATTCGATTGTAATCAATTAGGCATTGATTTTGGTGACAACGCCCGAACCAACGGTGCGGCCGCCTTCGCGGATAGCGAAGCGGAGGCCTTCCTCGATGGCAATCGGGGTAATCAATTCGACATCCATCTCGACGTTATCGCCGGGCATGCACATCTCGGTGCCGGCCGGCAGGGAGATAACACCGGTCACGTCGGTGGTACGGAAGTAGAACTGCGGACGATAGTTGTTGAAGAACGGGGTGTGACGGCCGCCCTCTTCCTTGGACAGGACGTAGACCTGGCCGTGGAATTTGGTGTGCGGGTTGATGGAACCCGGTTTGCAGAGAACCTGGCCACGCTCGACCTCTTCACGGCCAACGCCGCGGAGAAGGGCACCGACGTTGTCGCCGGCTTCGCAGTAGTCGAGGGTCTTGCGGAACATTTCCATCGAGGTAACAACCGTTTTGGCTTTCTCGTCTTTCAGACCGACGATTTCAACCTCTTCGCCGGCTTTCAGGGCGCCACGCTCCACACGGCCGGTAACAACGGTACCACGGCCGGAGATGGTCATAACGTCTTCAATCGGCATCAAGAACGGCAGGTCGGATTTACGTTCCGGAGTCGGAATGTAGGAGTCGACAGCGTTCATGAGTTCGAGAATCGGCGCATAGGTCGGATCGTTGACATCGGTGGAGGAGCACTCCAACACTTGGAGAGCGGAACCTTTGATGATCGGGGTGTCGTCGCCCGGGAACTCGTACTCGTCGAGGGTCTCACGGATTTCCATTTCGACCAGCTCGAGGAGTTCCGGATCGTCCATTTGGTCAACTTTGTTCATGAAGACCACAATGTACGGCACGTTCACCTGACGGGCGAGGAGCAAGTGCTCTTTGGTCTGAGCCATCGGGCCGTCGGTAGAAGCGATAACCAGGATGGCACCGTCCATCTGAGCAGCACCGGTAATCATGTTTTTGATGTAGTCGGCGTGACCGGGGCAGTCAACGTGAGCATAGTGACGGGTCGCCGTCTCATACTCGACGTGGGCGGTGTTGATGGTGATACCGCGCTCGCGCTCTTCCGGAGCCTTATCGATGTTGGCGTAGTCGGTGAATTCCGCACCGCCCTGCATCGCGAGAACTTTCGTAATCGCGGCGGTCAGCGTGGTTTTACCATGGTCAACGTGACCGATGGTGCCGATGTTAACGTGGGGTTTGTTGCGTTCAAATTTTGCTTTTGCCATTGTTACATCCTCCTTAATATAGGTAAAGATAGTGTTTACAAAAAATCACAACGCCATTTTAACAAATTTTTCCGAAAAAATCAAGTCTTTTTGCGAAAAAAGTTTCAAATTAAGCGTCTTTGTGGGTACGTTTGGAGATAATCTCTTCCGCAACGCTCTTCGGCAGTTCGGAATAATGACTGGGCTCCATCACGTACTGACCACGACCCTGGGTTTTGGAACGCAGGTCGGTCGCGTAACCGAACATCTCGGCAAGCGGAATCGACGAGCGAATCTGCTGGGCACCGGACACCGCGTCCATACCCTGCATAATACCACGGCGGGAGTTGATGTCGCCGATAACGTCGCCGGTGTATTCGTCCGGCGCGGTAACGGAAACTTTCATAATCGGTTCCATCAAAACCGGGTCAGCCTTACGCATGGCCTCTTTGAACGCCATAGAACCGGCGATCTTGAACGCCATTTCGGAAGAGTCAACCTCGTGATACGAACCGTCATACAGCGTGACTTTCACGTCCACGACCGGGTAACCGGCAACAACGCCGGACTGCATCGCGCCCTGGATACCGGCATCCACCGCGGGGATATACTCCTTCGGGATGGCACCGCCGACGATGGCATTGATAAACTCATAGCCTTTGCCGGACTCGTTCGGTTCCAGTTTGATTTTGACGTGACCGTACTGACCTTTACCACCGGACTGACGCGCATATTTGGTATCCACGTCCGCCAAACGGCGAATGGTCTCTTTGTACGCCACCTGCGGCGCGCCGACGTTGGCTTCCACTTTGAATTCGCGAAGCAAACGGTCAACGATGATTTCGAGGTGCAACTCGCCCATACCGGCAATGATGGTCTGACCGGTTTCCTCGTCGGTGTAGGTACGGAAGGTCGGGTCTTCCTCTGCCAACTTAGCCAGAGCGATACCCATCTTCTCCTGACCGGCTTTGGTTTTCGGCTCGATAGCCACGCGGATAACCGGCTCCGGGAATTTCATCGATTCGAGAACGATCGGATGTTTCTCGTCGCACAGAGTGTTACCGGTGGTGGTCGATTTCAGACCCACCGCCGCCGCAATGTCACCGGCATAGACCTCTTCGATGTCTTGACGGTGGTTGGCGTGCATCTGCAAAATACGGCCGAGACGCTCGTTGGTGTCTTTGTTCGGGTTGTACACGGTGGTACCGGCTTTGCAGATACCGGAGTACACACGGAAGAAGCAAAGTTTACCAACATACGGGTCGGTGGCGATTTTGAAGGCAAGAGCCGCAAACGGCTCTTTGTCGGAGGAGGGACGCTCCTCCTCTTCCTCGGTGTCGGGGTTCACGCCTTTGATAGCGGGAACGTCCGTCGGCGAGGGCATATAATCGACGATAGCATCCAGCAATTTCTGGACACCTTTGTTACGATAGGAAGTACCGCAGCAGACCGGAACCATGGTGTTCGCGAGGGTCGATTTACGGATGCAAGCTTTGATTTCGTCAATGGTGAGTTCCTCACCGGCGAAATATTTCTCCATCAAATCGTCGTCCTGCTCCGCCACGTGCTCGATGAGCTCGTCGTGGTACTGCTGGGCTTTTTCTTTCATATCGTCCGGAATATCTTCCTCGCGCACGTCGATGCCGGCATCGTCATAATAGATGTAGGCTTTCATTTCGACGAGGTCGATAATTCCTTTGAAGAACTGCTCCGCACCAATCGGTAATTGAATCGGCACGGCATTACATTTCAGGCGCTCTTTCATCATATCGATAACACGATAGAAATCGGCACCCATAATGTCCATTTTGTTGACATACGCCATACGCGGAACTTTGTATTCGTCCGCCTGACGCCACACCGTCTCCGACTGGGGTTCCACGCCGCCTTTTGCACAAAGAACGGTCACAGAACCGTCAAGGACGCGCAGCGAGCGCTGCACTTCCACGGTAAAGTCCACGTGTCCGGGAGTGTCGATGATGTTGATACGGTGGTCGTTCCAGAAGCACGTAGTCGCCGCGGACGTGATGGTAATACCACGCTCCTGCTCCTGCGCCATCCAGTCCATCGTCGCGGTACCATCGTGGGTCTCGCCGATTTTGTGGTTGATACCGGTGTAGTACAAGATACGCTCGGTCGTCGTCGTTTTACCGGCGTCGATGTGAGCCATAATACCGATATTACGGGTTTTTTCAAGAGTAACTTGACGTCCCATGTTGTCCTCCTTATAACATTACCAGCGGAAATGCGCGAACGCTTTGTTGGCTTCCGCCATTTTGTGCGTATCTTCGCGTTTTTTCGCGGCACCGCCGATACCGGCAATGGCATCGACGATTTCGTTTGCAAGGCGTTCTTTCATCGTACGCTCGGAACGGGCGCGCGAATACGTGGTCAACCAGCGCAGACCAAGGGTAACACGGCGGTCCTCACGGACCTCAATCGGAACTTGGTAGGTAGCACCACCGACGCGGCGGGCTTTCACTTCGAGAATCGGCATAATATTCTCCATTGCCGCCTCAAACGCTTCCAGCGGTTCCTTGCCGGTTTTTTCAGCCACGATGTCAAACGCATCGTACACAATTTTCTGTGCAACACCGCGTTTGCCGTCGAGCATAATGTTGTTGATGAGTCGGGTCACCAGTTTGGAATTGTAAACCGGATCCGGCAACACATCACGTTTCGGAATAGAGCCTCTTCTGGGCATTCTACTTCCCTCCTTCATAGAAATGATATCATCGGTACTCGAGGGTGACAAGCCCCCGTCGGCACAAGAGACTCTATATAGAAAGGTATATATCTATATAGCGTCCTTTTTAGGCCGCTTTTGTGTCAGGATTACTTCTTCGGACGTTTGGCACCGTACTTGGAACGAGCCTGCATCCGGTTGGCGACACCCTGGGTATCGAGCGTACCACGGATAATGTGATAACGCACACCAGGCAGGTCGCGAACACGGCCACCGCGCAACAGCACGACGGAGTGTTCTTGCAGGTTGTGACCTTCACCCGGAATGTAGGTGGTAACCTCAATTCCGTTGGAAAGGCGCACACGAGCCACTTTACGCAAAGCGGAGTTCGGTTTTTTCGGCGTGGTCGTCTTCACCGCCGTGCACACACCGCGTTTTTGCGGAGCATTACGATCGGTCGCGATCTGTTTTTTCGAGTTCCAGCCTTTCAAAAGAGCCGGAGCTTTCGCCTTTTTCTCCAAATCTTGGCGTCCTTTGCGAACCAGTTGGTTAAAAGTCGGCAAACAAAACACCTCCTCAATAAAAATTTATTCGGACGTGGGTGGACAGACGGGCTGTCCACCCACGCAACCAAATATACAGTTTAGCATACCCCTTGGCGGTTGTCAAGCGGATTTTTACGGATTTTTGCGAGTTTTTCGCTTATTTTTCGCTCAACACCGCGGTTTTCGGAAGTTATTCCGCCGGGGTTTCGGCTTCGTCGTCTTCCGACTCGGCAAGCATACTGCGCAGAGCGTTGACGTACGGATCGTCTTCCGATGCGTGGGTGTTGATAACCTCCACATCGTTGTAGGTCTGCACGCCGGTACCCGCCGGGATAAGTTTACCGATAATGACGTTCTCTTTGAGGCCCATCAGCGGGTCAACCTTGCCTTTGATAGCGGCATCGGTCAACACGCGGGTCGTCTCTTGGAAGGACGCCGCCGACAGGAAGCTGTCGGTCGCCAGCGCGGCTTTGGTGATACCGAGCAGCAACGACTCGTACTCGGCAAGGCGGAGGTTCTCCTCCCCTGCGTCGATACGCGCCTGCACCGCGGCATTCGCCATTTCCGCTTCCATGCGGTCCACCGTGGAGCCGCCAATCAGCGTGGAGCTTCCCGGGTCGGACACATAGACTTTGTGCATCATCTGGCGGACGATAACCTCAATGTGTTTATCGTTGATTTTAACCGACTGCAAGCGGTAGGTGCGTTGCACTTCCTCGGTCAGGTAGTTTTGCACCGCCGTCGAACCGTTGACCTCCATAATGTCGTGCGGGTTGATGGCACCGTCGGTCAGGCGTTCGCCTTTCGCGACGTGGTCACCCTCGTGCACACGGATGTGCGTGCCGAACGGAATGACGTAGGAGCGCTCGTCCAGTTCGCCGTCGGTGTTGTTGGTCACGACGACAAGCTGTTTCTTCTTCTCCTCCGCAAAGCGCACGTCACCCTCGATTTCGGTGATGATGGCGTGGTTTTTCGGTTTGCGCGCCTCGAACAGTTCCTCAACACGCGGAAGACCCTGCGTAATGTCCTCGCCGGACGCGATACCGCCGGTGTGGAAGGTACGCATCGTCAACTGAGTACCCGGCTCACCGATGGACTGCGCGGCAATCGTACCGACGGCTTCGCCGACGGTCACCGGGTCAACGGTGGCAAGGTTCGCGCCGTAGCAATGCGCGCACACGCCGTGACGGGCGTGGCAGGTCAGCACCGAACGGACACGCACTTTGAGCGGCATCCCGAATTCTTCCAGTTTAGACACCATAAATTTGGCATCTTTCTCGGTCATCATCTTTTCACGGCTGATGAGCACTTCGCCCGTTTTCGGGTCGACGAAATCTTCCGACAGGAAGCGGCCGGTCAAGCGCTCGGACAACGGCTCAATCATCGCGTCGCCGTCTTTGATGTCGTACACTTCAATGCCGTCGTGCGTGCCGCAATCGGTCTCACGGATGATGACGTCCTGCGCCACGTCCACGAGACGGCGGGTCAAGTAACCGGAGTCAGCGGTACGCAGAGCGGTATCCGCCAAACCTTTACGCGCACCACGGGAGGCGATGAAGTATTCAAATACGTTAAGACCTTCGCGGTAGTTGGCACGAATCGGCACCTCAATCGCGCGACCGGAGGTGTTGGCAATCAAACCGCGCATACCGGCGAGCTGACGAATCTGCGCCGACGAACCACGAGCACCGGAATCCGCCATCATAAAGATGGGGTTATACGGGTCCATGTTGTCGTTCAGCGCGGCACCGACTTTCTCGGTGGTCTCGTTCCACACGCGCACCACGTTGCGATAGCGCTCCTCGTTGCTCATAAGACCTTGGTTATACAAGTCCACGATGTTGTCCACCTGCGCCTCGGCGTCCGCAATGAGTTCTTTCTTTGCGGGCGGGATGGTCGCGTCCACAACGGAGACGGTCAACGCCGCCACGGTGGTGTAGTGATAGCCCTGCGACTTGATGGCATCGAGCACTTCGGACGTATCCGCCGGGCCGTGCACTTTGATGCATTTTTCGATAATCTGCGACAGTTGTTTTTTGCCGACCTTGAAGTTGATTTCGTACTCGAACAGGTTTTCGGGGTCGGTACGGTCAACAAAGCCGAGGTCTTGCGGAATCGGGCGGTTGAAGATGATGCGGCCGATGGTGGTCTCCACCATACGGGACTGCGCCACACCGTCGATTTCCAGCGTGCGGCGCACGCGGATTTTCGCGTGCAAGCCAATCGCGCCGTTGTCGTACGCCATTCGGGCTTCTTCCTCGTTGCCGAACGCTTTGCCCTCGCCCAGTTCGCCCTCACGCTCGTAAGTCAGGTAGTAGGAACCGAGCACCATATCCTGGGTCGGCACCGCCACCGGTTTACCGTCGGAGGGTTTAAGCAAGTTGCCCGCCGCCAACATCAGGAAGCGCGCTTCCGCCTGCGCTTCGGCAGACAGCGGCACGTGCACCGCCATTTGGTCGCCGTCAAAGTCGGCGTTGAACGCGGTACAAACGAGCGGATGAAGTTTGATGGCGCGACCTTCGACCAGCACCGGCTCAAACGCCTGAATACCGAGGCGGTGAAGCGTCGGCGCACGGTTGAGCATAACCGGGTGGTCTTTAATCACGATTTCCAGCGCATCCCACACGTTGGTGTCGGCGCGTTCCACCATTTTGCGGGCGGATTTGATATTGCCCGCCACGCCCGTTTCCACGAGGCGTTTCATCACAAACGGTTTGAACAGTTCCAGCGCCATTTCTTTCGGCAGACCGCATTGATACATTTTCAGTTCCGGGCCGACGACGATAACCGAACGACCGGAGTAGTCCACACGTTTGCCGAGCAGGTTCTGACGGAAACGGCCCTGTTTACCTTTCAGAATATCCGAAAGGGATTTGAGCGGACGGTTGTTCGGCCCCGTCACCGGGCGACCGCGACGACCGTTGTCAATCAGCGCGTCCACCGCCTCTTGCAGCATCCGTTTTTCGTTGCGCACGATGATGTCCGGCGCACCGAGTTCCAGCAAGCGCTGCAAGCGGTTGTTACGGTTAATCACACGGCGGTACAGGTCATTGAGGTCGGAAGTCGCGAAACGACCGCCGTCCAACTGCACCATCGGGCGAATATCCGGCGGAATAACCGGAATCACGTTGAGAATCATCCATTCCGGGCGGTTGCCGGAGGAACGGAACGCCTCCACCACTTCGAGCCGTTTGATGATACGGGCACGTTTTTGACCGGTGGATTCTTCCAGTTCGTCTTTCAGCTCTTTGGCGAGCGCTTCAAGGTCGATTTCCGCCAGCAGTTTTTGGATGTATTCCGCACCCATACCCGCTTCGAAATCGTCCTCATATTTCTCGCGCATATCGCGGTACTCTTTCTCGTTCAAAATCTCTTTTTTCGCGAGCGGAGTCGAGCCGGGGTCGGTCACGATATACGAAGCGAAATACAGCACGTTTTCCAGTTGGCGCGGGGTGATGTCCAGCATCAAACCGATGCGGGACGGAATCCCCTTGAAATACCAGATGTGCGACACCGGCGCGGCGAGTTCAATATGACCCATCCGCTCACGGCGCACTTTGGCGCGCGTCACTTCGACGCCGCATTTTTCGCACACTTTGCCCTTAAAACGGATACGTTTGTATTTTCCGCAATGGCATTCCCAGTCCTTCGTCGGCCCGAAAATACGCTCACAGAACAGACCGTCCCGTTCGGGTTTCAAGGTGCGATAGTTGATGGTTTCGGGTTTTTTCACTTCGCCGTAAGACCAGCCGCGAATTTGGTCAGGGGAAGCCAAACCGATTTTAATGGAATCAAATACATTAAAGTTCATCATAAGTAAGCTCCCCTTTCTTATTCGTCGTCTTCGTCGTCGCCGGCGAGAAGCGCGCCGAGCGCGGCACCCAAATCGTCGTCTTCGTCGTCAAGTTCCGGCGCATCTTCCACCGAATAGCCGGCAAACTCGTTTTCATTCGTCACGGTCGAGAACGCTTTGTCGTCCTCGATGTCGCTGATGCGGAAATCGTCGTCCTCGTCCTCAAAGTTCTGTTTGAGGTCGATTTCGTTCTTGTCCTTATCCATCACGCGCACGTCAAGACCGAGCGATTGCAACTCTTTGACAAGCACTTTGAACGACTCCGGCACGCCGGACTGCGGCACGTTTTGCCCTTTGACGATGGCTTCGTACGTTTTCACACGACCCACCACGTCGTCCGACTTGACGGTCAAGATTTCCTGCAAGGTGTACGCCGCGCCGTAGGCTTCGAGCGCCCACACCTCCATTTCACCGAAACGCTGACCGCCGAATTGCGCTTTACCGCCGAGCGGCTGTTGCGTAACGAGCGAGTACGGGCCGGTGGAACGGGCGTGAATCTTATCGTCAACCAAGTGGTGCAATTTCAGGAAGTACATATAGCCGACCGTAACCGGGTTGTCAAACGCTTCACCGGTACGACCGTCATACAGCGTGATTTTACCGTTGCGCTCACGGCCGACCTCTTCCAGCATCTCCTGGATTTGGTCTTCGTGCGCGCCGTCGAACACCGGGGTCATAATCTTGATGCCCTGCGCGGCGCAAGCGGCGCCGAGGTGCACTTCCAAAACCTGACCGATGTTCATACGGGACGGAACGCCCAACGGGTTCAGCACGATGTCGAGCGGACGACCGTCCGGCAAGAACGGCATATCCTCGCTCGGCAAAATGCGGGACACAACACCTTTGTTACCGTGGCGACCCGCCATCTTATCGCCCACGCTGATTTTGCGTTTTTGAGCGATGTAGCAACGGACAACTTGGTTGACACCGGGTGCCAGTTCCGCGCAGTTGTCGCGGGTGAACACTTTGACGTCCACCACGATACCGTATTCGCCGTGCGGCACGCGCAACGACGTGTCGCGCACTTCGCGGGCTTTCTCACCGAAGATGGCGCGAAGCAAACGCTCCTCCGCGGTCAGCTCCGTCTCCCCTTTCGGGGTGACTTTACCGACCAAGATGTCGCCGGAGCGCACCTCGGCACCGATGTGGATAATACCGCGGGAATCAAGGTCTTTCAGCGCGGCATCGCCCGCCTGCGGGATGTCACGGGTGATTTCTTCCGGCCCGAGTTTGGTGTCGCGGGCTTCGATTTCGTATTCCTCCACGTGCAGGGAGGTAAAGATGTCGTCGCGCACCAATTTTTCGTTGATGAGCACGGCGTCCTCGTAGTTGTAACCTTCCCACGTCATAAAGCCGATGAGCACGTTTTTACCGAGGGCAATTTCACCGTTGCTGGTGGCAGGGCCGTCGGCGAGCACTTCGTGCTCCTCCACGTGTTGGTCAACGGACACGACGGGAATTTGGTTGATGCAGGTGCCCTGGTTGGAGCGGGCGAACTTAATCAGTTCGTACACGTCCTCCACCCCGTCTTTGTCGCGGCGGACTTTGACACAGCGGGCATCCACGGCGGTCACGGTACCGGCGTGTTTCGCCAGCACGCACACACCCGAGTCCACACCGGCTTTGTATTCCATACCGGTACCGACAATCGGGGATTCGGTGGTGAGCAGCGGCACCGCCTGCCGCTGCATGTTGGAACCCATCAAAGCGCGGTTCGCGTCGTCGTTCTCGAGGAACGGAATCATCGCGGTAGCGACCGACACGACCATCTTCGGCGAAACGTCCATAAAGTCCGGTTTATCCGGCGTCACTTCCAAGAACTCGCCGCGGAAACGCGCGTTGACACGTTTGTTCGCAAAGCGGCCTTTCTCGTCGAGCGGCTCGTTCGCCTGCGCGACGATGTAGGCATCTTCCATATCGGCGGACATATAGATAACCTCGTCGGTGACGACGCCGGTCTCTTTGTCCACGCGGCGGAAGGGCGCTTCCACAAACCCGTATTCGTTGATGCGGGCAAAGGTAGCAAGATAGGAGATAAGACCGATGTTCGGGCCCTCCGGCGTCTCAATCGGGCACATACGGCCATAGTGGCTGTAATGCACGTCACGCACTTCGAATCCGGCGCGGTCACGGGACAAACCGCCGGGGCCGAGAGCGGACAAACGACGTTTGTGCGTCAATTCGGCGAGCGGGTTGTTTTGGTCCATAAACTGGGACAGCGGCGACGAGCCGAAGAACTCTTTAATCGCCGCCACCACCGGACGGATGTTGATAAGCGCTTGCGGCGTAATCTCGCCGGAATCCTGCGCTTGCAACGTCATACGCTCACGGATAACACGCTCCATACGGGAGAAACCGATACGGAAATGGTTCTGCAACAGTTCACCCACCGAGCGGATACGGCGGTTGCCGAGGTGGTCGATGTCGTCGGTGTTGCCCACGTCAAAGCACAGGCAGTTGAGGTAGCTGACCGATGCGAAAATGTCGTCCACGATAATGGTGTTCGGAATCAGTTCGTCGTGACGGGCTTTCAGCGCTTCTTTCAGCGCCTCTTTCTTGCCTTTGGTCTCGGCGAGGATTTCCTGCAACACGGTATAGCGGACGTTCTCGTTGATGCCGCATTCCGCGAGGTCTTCCTCTTTCAGTTTCACGAACGGGCGGATGTCCACCATCTGGTTCGTGATGATTTTGACCTCTTTCTGCTCACCGTGGTCGTCCACCGTGATGAACGCCTCTTTCACGCCCTTGTTTTCCAGTTCGAGCGCGCGCGCGGCATCCACTTTCTCGCCCGCTTCCGCCAGCAGTTCGCCGGTAGCGGCATCCACAATCGGACGGGACAGCACGCGACTGGTCAAGCGGTTTTGCAAGCCGAGTTTTTTGTTATATTTGTAGCGGCCCACGCGGGACAAGTCGTAACGACGCGGGTCAAAGAACAGGCTTTCGATGTGCTGTTGCGAGTTCTCGGTGGTCGCCGGCTCGCCCGGACGCAGTTTGCGGTACACTTCCAAAAGACCTTCCTCGGTCGATTTGGTCACGTCTTTGAGGATGGTCGCCTGCATCAGTTCGGTTTCGCCGAACATCTCGGTGATTTGCGCATCGCTGCCAAGTCCGAGGGCACGCAGGAACGTGGTCACCGGCAATTTGCGGTTTTTATCAATGCGGACGTACGCCACATCGGTGGAATCGGTCTCGTATTCGAGCCACGCACCGCGGTTCGGAATCACCGTCGAGGTGAACAGTTTTTTACCGGTGGTGTCGTAACTCATATCATAGTAGACACCGGGCGAACGCACGAGCTGAGACACAATAACGCGCTCCGCACCGTTGATAACAAAGGTGCCGCTGTCGGTCATCAGCGGGAAATCGCCCATAAACACTTCGTTTTCCTGGATTTCGCCGGTCTCTTTGTTAAGGAGGCGGGCGGTCACGTGCAACGGCGCGGCATAGGTCACGTCACGCTCTTTGCACTCCTGCACCGAGTATTTCGGCGTCTCTTCCAGACGATAGTCGATAAAGTCCAGCACAAGGTTGCCGGAGTAGTCGGTAATGGACGCGATGTCGCGGAAGACCTCTTTCAGTCCCGTATCGAGGAACCATTGGTACGAGTTCTTTTGCACTTCAATGAGGTTGGGCATTTCCAACACTTCGTTGATTTTCGCAAAACTCATACGGGTCGTCTTACCGAGTTGTACCGGTTTCAGTTTGGTCATACGTTTTTCAACTCCCGTAAAATTTTCGCGGGAAAGGCACGGCGTAACGTACCCTCCCGATGGTGTGTTTCATAGCGGTTGCGCCCTGAAAAACGGCTCGCTTGCGGCCCGATTTCAGCTCTCCCGAAACCGGCGTTCAAGCCCTGCGCCTTTCTTATGCGCACAAGAATTTTATTTTATTATAAACACCTTTCCTTGTCAAGAGGGAATTTTTAATTTTTTCATCAATAAACCGTCGAAATCGGTGCAAATTCGGACAAAACTGCCCGTTTTTCACAAAATCCACGCCTTTTCTTGCTTATTATTGAAACACGCGGGTGGGTTGTCCTTTTTGCTTCTTTTCCGCCTTTTCTCCTCCCTTGTTTGCCCGTTTCGCTGTCGCTTTTGTGTCGTTTTTTATCCCTATTATAAGAAACCTCTTGACAACCGCCGCCGTTTTGCATACAATAAGAAGAGCAATGACCGGGAACAAGTACCCACCCGTCAAACGACCCACAGAGAATGCCGCCTTTGGCTGAAAGCGGCTGGTCGCCCGTGTGGAGAATGCCTCCCGCAGCCCGTCGGCGGAAGCCGTTTTGCCAAAGGCAAACGGTGTGTATATCGGCGCGGATGCCTCCGTTATCGGGCGGGAAAGTGCTGGCTTTCCGTGAGTAGAATGAGGAGTGGAACCGCGAGTCATCGCCTCCTTTGCGCTTTGGCGCAAGGGAGGCTTTTTTGATAGAAAAAGGAGGGACAACAATGTCCGCTTTACGAAAACAGGATATTGCCGCCGTGCGCGAGCGCGATGCCGCCGCACGGTCAAACGTAGAAATCGCCCTGCTGTATAACGGGGTGAAAGCGGTGCGCGCGCACCGCCGCGCCAACTGGTGCCACCGGCACAAACTGTTCTTTTTGGCGCGCGCCATCTCGCAACGGTGCGTGCGCCGTACCGGCATTGAAATTCACCCTGCCGCTACCATCGGCGAGGGGTTGTTTATCGACCACGGCGTGGGTGTCGTCATCGGCGAAACCACCGAAATCGGCAACAACTGCACCTTGTACCAAGGCGTCACCCTCGGCGGTACCGGCAAAGAGCACGGCAAGCGCCACCCCACCCTCGGCAACAACGTGATGGTGGGCGCGGGCGCCAAAGTGCTCGGCCCGATTACCATCGGCGACAACGCCCGCATCGCCGCCGGCGCGGTGGTGCTGGGAGACATCCCCGCCGACAGCACAGCGGTAGGTGTTCCTGCTCGCGTGGTGCGTATCGGCGGCAAGCGAGTGGAGGAATTAGACCAAATCCACATTCCCGACCCGGTGTCGCAGGAAATTTGCCGTCTGGAAGCGAAAATCAACCAGTTAGAAAAGAAATTGGAGGAACAAACGAAATGAGTCTGCAACTGTACAGTTCGATTTCCCACGAAAAAGAGACCTTTACCACCTATAACCCCGGCCAATGCGGAATGTATACCTGCGGCCCGACGGTGTATCACTACGCCCATATCGGCAACCTGCGCACCTATATGATGGAGGATATTTTGGAAAAATATCTGCGCTATGCGGGTTACAACGTCAAGCGCGTAATGAACATCACCGACGTCGGTCACCTGTCAAGCGATGCCGACACCGGCGAGGATAAAATGCTCAAAGGCGCGCGCCGCGAGCACAAAACCGTGATGGAAATCGCCAAATTCTACACCGATGCGTTCTTTGACGATTGCCAAAAACTCAACATCAAACGCCCCGACGTGGTGGAACCCGCCACCGGATGCGTACCCGAATTTATCCACATCATCGAAACGCTGATTGACAAAGGGTATGCCTATTTGGCGGGCGGCAACGTCTATTTTGACACGTCCAAACTCGACAACTACAACGTCTTCACAAAGCAGGAAAGCGAGGAAATGGCGGTCGGCGTGCGCGAGGGCGTGGACGAGGACGAAAACAAACGCAACAAAAGCGACTTCGTGCTGTGGTTCACAAAATCGAAATTTGACGACCAAGAACTGAAATGGGACAGCCCGTGGGGACTCGGCTATCCCGGCTGGCATATCGAATGTTCCGGCATCAGCATCAAGCACCTGGGCGAACACCTTGACCTGCATTGCGGCGGCATCGACAACCTCTTCCCCCACCACACGAACGAAATCGCCCAAAGCGAGGCGTATCTCGGCCACCCGTGGTGCAAGCAATGGTTTCACGTACTGCACCTCAACACAACGAGCGGCAAAATGAGCAAGTCGAAAGGCGAATTTTTGACCGTCTCCCTGCTTGAAGAAAAAGGCTATGCGCCTCTTGCCTACCGCTTTTTCTGCCTGCAATCCCACTACCGCAAATCGCTCGTCTTTTCGTGGGAGGGGCTCGACAACGCGCAAAAAGCCTATCTGAAACTGCGCGCGCGTACCGCGGCGCTCCAAGCCGACGGCGAGGTAAACGAGGCGGCGCTCGCGCCGTTCAAAGCGGCGTTTGCCGAGGCGATGGACAATGACTTAAACACCTCGCTCGCCCTCACCTGCGTCTACGACGTGCTCAAAGCCGACTTGTCCGATACCGAAAAACGCGCCCTAATCGCCGATTTTGACGCGGTGCTCTCCCTTGACCTGCTCACCCCCATCGCGGTGCAAGCAAGCGACGACGACGCGGAAATCGACGCGCTGGTCGCCGCCCGTCAGCAAGCGCGCGCCGACAAAAACTGGGCGGAAGCCGACCGCATCCGCGACGAACTTGCCGCGCGCGGCATCGTCGTGAAAGACACGGCGAACGGTGCCGAATGGAGCCGCGCCTAACCGCAAAAAACGGATATTCCGTTTTGTAAGGACGTGAATGACTTGATTTCTTTCAAAAAACAACTCATCGCCCAATGCGCCGCCGCAGGCACGCTCGCCCTCGCCGTATGGCTCGGATGCGAGATGCGCGCGCCGTATCGCGACGTGGCAACCGCCCTGCTCGTGACGTTCCTCGTCGCGGGGTGTATGGTCGGTTGCGGCATTTTCGCGCGATTACAGAAAACCGACAGTATGAAGAACTTTCGCTCCGATTGCCGGATGTTTATCTTCACGGGTTTGGGCGTTCTCGTCGCCGTTTTAGGCGTGTTTCTCATGTTCGCCGGCGTGCGCGACATCTTGGACGAAAACGGGCGTGAGGCCGCCAACTGGATGATTGTGGTACTGTCGATGTTCCCGCTCCCGTTTCTCACCCGCGCCGCCGCCTGCTCCCTCTTTTCGCAAGACGACAACAAACCCCGCCGTACCGTAATGCGCCTGATAACCGCGGCGCTGTGGGTCGCGGCGGTCGTGCTGACCCTCGCGGGTCTGCTGTTCGGGCTCATCCCCGCACCTGCCGTATGAGCGGCTGTACCCTTTGCCCACGCCGTTGCGGCGCCGACCGTCCCGCGCGGTCGGACAAGCCGATTTCCGGCTCCGTTTGCGGAATGAGCACCGATGCCGTCGTCGCCCGCGCGGCGCTCCATTTTTGGGAAGAACCGTGTTTGAGCGGCAAAAACGGCTCGGGCACCGTCTTTTTTTCCGGTTGTCCGCTCCGTTGTGTCTTTTGCCAAAATCGACAGATTAGCCGCGACCGCTTTGGCAAAGCCCTTTCCCCTGCCGAACTGCGTGCGGTGTTCGACCGCCTGATTGCGCAGGGCGCGCACAACTTAAACCTCGTTACCCCCACCCACTTCGTCCCTGCGATTCTGCAAGCGCTCGGCGACGGCGTGCCCGTCCCCGTTGTTTACAACACCGGCGGCTACGAGAGCATCGACACCCTACGCCTGCTCGACGGGCACGTGGACGTCTATCTCCCCGATATGAAATACCGCGACAGCAAAATGGCGGCGCGCTACTCCGGCGCACCCGATTATCCCGAAATCGCCGCCAAAGCGATTGAAGAAATGTTCCGCCAGGTCGGGCCCGTGCAATTCGACGAAAACGGACTGCTCAAAAAAGGTGTGATTATCCGCCACCTGCTTCTCCCCGGCGGGCTCCAAAACGCCAAAGCGGTCATCGACTGGGTTGCCGATACGTTCCCGCAAGGCGCGGTGCTGTTCAGCCTTATGAGCCAGTACACGCCCGTGCACCTGCCGGACGGCTACCCGGAACTCCACCGCCGCCTCACCACGCGCGAATGTACCCGCGCGGAGGAATATCTCGCCGAGCGCGGCATCGAAGCGGGCTTTGTGCAAGAACGCACGTCCGCCTCGGCGGACTATATTCCCCCGTTCGATTTAACGGGTGTATAAAAAGGAATCGTAAAATACAGTAAAAACAAAAGGAAAAAGCGGTGTGCAAAGCACACCGCTTTTTGGTTTGCCGCGTTAGCCGCAGCAGTTGCCGGCAGGGCTGCCGCAGGAGTTGCAACCGCAATCGTCATCCATCAGCAACATCACAATGATGAAGAACAGGATCCACGTGCAATCGTTGCCGCAGAAAAGGTTTTTAAGACACATACGCCCACTCCTCCTTTCTCCGAATGACAAGGAGAGTCCTCCCGACCGCACGGCAAGCCGTCCCCGACGACCGTTTTGTCCTCGCCCTTGTTATTCCATCCTATGCGAAGCGGAAAAGTTGGTGCAAAAAGAAAACACGCAAAATCCCCGGCAGGCGTATACGGGGCGGCGCCCTCGATGCCCCTCATCCAAAATTTCGCACAGACCCAAAGGTTATTGTAGGGCAAGGCCTTGGTCTTGCCGCCGTCGGTCGGTGTGAAATTCTAAAACAGCGGGAGCAGCCCCTGCCCTACGGTGCCGCCGTGAGCGACGTCAGAATTCCACGCGGGACGTCGAGGGCGCCGTCCCCTACGCACACGCCTCAAATTACATCAAAAAACACCCGTCCTCTCGGACGGGTGTTTTACTATGTGTTTTCACACCGCGAAGCCGGCGTTTTTGAGCAGTTCGGTGGCTTTCTCGTTGTCGCCGACGCGTAGCACGAGCGCCGCGCTGTCCGCGCCGCGACCGGCGGCGTAGGCGTAGGTATACTCGATGCCGATGTCGTTGTCGGCGAGCAAGCGCACCACTTTGGCGAACACGCCCGGTTGGTTATCCATTCTCACGGCGAGCACTTTTGTCACTTTCACCACGCGGTCATGCTCTTTCAACACTTTGACCGCTTTTTCGGTGTCGTCCACCACGATACGCAAAATGCCGAAATCGGGTGTATCCGCAATGGAGAGGGCGAGGATATCCACCCCCGCGTCGGCAAGCAGTTCGGTCACCGCCGCCAATCGTCCCGCGCGGTTTTCCACAAAAACAGAAACTTGGTCAATTAACATTTACCCGTCTCCTTTCGTTTGTCGATGACACGTTTGGCTTTGCCCTCCGAGCGTTTGAGCGTGTGCGGCGGCGCGAGCACGACGTGCACCCCGATACCGAGGGTGGATTTCAGCGCTTCGGTCAGCGCACGTTCGTATTTAGCGATACCGGACACGGTGTCGGAGAACATATCCTCGTTCATTTCCACCCGCAAATCAAAGGTGTCGGTGTTGTTGACGCGGTCAACGACAATCTCATAGTTCGGCGAATAGCCGAGTTTCAAGAGCACCGATTCAATTTGCGACGGGAAAACATTGACACCGCGGATAATGAGCATATCGTCGGTACGACCCATCGGTTTGCTCATCCGCACAAAGGTGCGCCCGCAGGAGCATTTTTCGTGGGTGAGAATGCCGATGTCGCGGGTGCGGAAACGCACGAGCGGAAACGCCTCTTTCGTAAGGCAGGTGAACACGAGTTCACCCCGCTGACCGTCCGGCACGGGTTGTTCCGTTTCGGGGTCGATACATTCAATGATGAAATGGTCTTCGTTGACGTGCAGTCCCTCTTGCGCCGAGCAACCGAACGCCACGCCGGGACCCATAATCTCGGTGAGTCCGTAGACGTCAAACGCTTTGATGCCCAGTTTTTGTTCGAGCGAATCCGCCATCTCTTTCGTCCACGGCTCGGCACCGAAAATACCGCCGTGGAGTTTGATTTCCTCTTTCGGAATGCCCATTTTTTCGATGCTCTCCGCGAGGTACATCGCGTACGACGGGGTGCAGCAAAGGAAAGTACACCCGAAATCGCGCATAATGGTAATCTGCCGTTCGGTGTTGCCGGACGAAACAGGCACCACCGTCGCACCGATACGCTCGGCGCCGCCGTGGATACCGAAACCGCCGGTAAACAGACCGTAACCGTAGGAGACGTGGATAATATCGTTCGCGCTCGCACCCGCGGCGGTCAACTGCCGCGCGCAGATATCCGACCAGGTTTCGAGGTCGTTTTTCGTGTAACCGACAACGATTTGCTTTCCGGTCGTACCGGAAGAGGCGTGCAGGCGCACCACATCTTTCATCGGCACGGCAAAAAGCCCATAGGGATAGGTGTCGCGCAGGTCTTTTTTGCTCGTCAGCGGCAATTTGCCGAGATCGGCGATGGATTGGATATCCTCCGGCTTAACCCCGGCGTTATCCATCCGCTCGCGATACAGCGGCACGTTGTCGTACACCCGCCGAACCAGCGCAACCAACCGCTCGCTTTGGATATTTTCAAGCGTTTCCCGCGAGGCGGTTTCCATTTCAGGCTGCCAATACGTTTCCATCGGACAGACCTCCTTTTTCGTTCAAAATACCGTGCGTTTATTCGGCGGCGTAGCCGAGTTCAAACGCTTTTTTGTTCATCTCCACAAATTTCGGCGCCACCGATTTTTCGATAGCCGCCATCCATTTGTCTTTGGGGATGTCAAAATATTTCGCCAAGCGACCCATCAACACGATATTGACCGCTTTGGACGAACCCGCCGTCTCCGCAAGCGCCAGCGCATCCATCGCGTCCACGTGAACACCTTTGGCGGTCATTTCGGACAGAATGTCCGACGGATAGGCGGTTGCGCCCACAATCACCGGCATCGGCGCGATTTCCTGCGTGTTGACGATGACGGTACCGCCCTCTTTCAAGCAGTCGGTATAGCGCGCCGCTTCCAGTTTTTCAAACGAGACAATATAATCCGCTTCGCCGGCGGCAATAATGGGCGAATACACCTTGTCGCCGAAGCGCACATAGGTCACCACCGAGCCGCCGCGCTGGCTCATTCCGTGGACTTCCGACACTTTCACGTCGTAGCCCTCGTCGCACAGCAAGCGACCGAGGAGTTTCGAGGCAAGGAGCGAGCCTTGACCGCCCACACCCACAATCATCACACTAACGGTTTTCATGTTTCAGCCCTCCTCAATCGCGTTCAGGCGGCACATCTGCTCGCAGACGTGACAGCCGACACACAGCGTATCGTCAATCTGCGCCTTGCCGTCCACCATGCGGATGGCAGGGCAACCGAGTTTCATACAGTTTTTACAACCCACGCACTTGTCGGCATTCACTTTCACCGGCTTGTCGTGTTTGACGTGTTTGAGAAGCACGCACGGACGACGGCTGATGATGACCGACGGTTCATCCACCGCCAATTCCTCTTTCACCGCCGCTTCGCACGCCGCCAAATCGTAGGGGTCAACCACCCGCACCCTGTTAATGCCGAGAGCTTTACAGAGGGCTTCCAAGTTGACCGCCGTTGCCGGCTCGCCGCGCAGGTTAAAGCCGGTGGTCGGGTTTTGCTGGTGACCGGTCATACCGGTGGTGGAGTTGTCGAGAATGATGACGGTCGAGGGCGTGTCGTTGTACGCGATGTTCACAAGACCGGTCATACCGGAGTGCATAAAGGTGGAGTCGCCGATAACCGCGACCGACTGACCCGCCGTGGCTTTGCCCGCAATGTCGGCGGCTTTGTTAAAGCCGTGAAGCCCCGAAACAGAGGCGCCCATACACAGCGTCATATCCATCGCGCCGAGCGGCAACTGCGCGCCCAGCGTGTAGCAACCGATGTCGCCCATCACGGTGAGTTTCAGTTTGGACAGCACGTAGAACATCCCGCGGTGCGGGCAACCGGCACACAGCATCGGCGGGCGCACGGGAATGTCCGTGTCGAGCGCGGTGCTCTTCGGCAGTTCTTTGCCGAACGCTTTTGCCACCGTCGTTTGCGAAAATTCGCCGATAAGCGAGAACAAGTTTTTGCCCTCGACGTCAAGGCCAATCACTTTACAATGCCGTTCGATAATCGGTTCCAGTTCCTCCACCACAATCAGGCGTTTCACCTTTTTGGCGAAGTTTTTAATGCGCTCCACCGGCAGCGGATACGCCATACCGAGTTTGAGCACGCTCACCGAATCGCCCAGCACCTCTTTGACGTACTGATACGATGCGCCGGTGGTGATAATACCGATGTCGGTGCCACCCCACTCCTCGCGGTTCAGGTCGCACGTCTCGGCGTACTCACGCAATGCCTCGGTGCGCTGCTCCACAAACGGGTGGCGTTTGCGCGCCATAGCGGGCATCATAATGTATTTCGACTGATTTTTCTCATACGGTTTGGCGGCAACCTCGTTGCGCTCCCCCGTCTCCACAAGGCTCTGCGAGTGGGCAATGCGGGTGCACATCCGCATCATCACGGGCGTGTCGTATTTTTCGGACAACTCATACGCCACCATCGCGAAACGACGGCTTTCCGCCGCATCTGCCGGTTCAAGCATCGGCACTTTGGCGGCAATGGCGTGATGACGGGAATCTTGCTCGTTTTGGGAAGAGTGCATCGCCGGGTCATCCGCCACGCAGATAACGACACCCGCGTTCACGCCGGTGTACGACATCGTATACAGCGGGTCGGCGGCGACGTTCAAGCCGACGTGCTTCATCGTGCACGCGGAGCGCACCCCGCCGAGCGCGGCACCAAACGCCACTTCCATCGCCACTTTTTCGTTGGGCGCCCATTCGCAGTAAATTTCGGGATACTTGGCGGCCTCCTCGGTGATTTCGGTCGAGGGCGTGCCGGGATAACTGGAAACCAGTCCGCAACCCGCCTCATACAAACCGCGCGAAACCGCGGCATTGCCAATCATCAGTTGTTTCATCGTATCACATCCTAAATTAAAATAGAAGACAAACTTCGACTACCAAGGACAGTATAGCACACAAAGCGCACGGGTGCAAGAGGAAATCCTCGGTTTCCTTATGCGGTTTAGTCGCCGAGCGAATCGGTGATTTCCACCACTTTGGTCATCTCATAGCAACGGAATTTCTCGTCCACGTCGTCCGGTTTTGCTTTCCTCGTAAGCAGGCTGACAATCGGGACAAGCACAAGACCGCCCACCATGGCGAACACACCGGAGTACAGCGAGTTCGTAAACACAAAAGACAGCACCGGCACGTCCGCTACCGAGAACACGTTGACCGAAATCAGCAGTTGCACGATTTCCAAGCCCACGCCGAAGATAAAGGAGCAAACGACAGCGGGTTTGGTCACGCCTTTCCAGTACAGCCCATAGAGGAACGGCGCAAGGAACGCGCCCGCAAGTGCACCCCACGACACGCCCATCATCTGCGCAATCAGCAGGTTGGTGGATTTGTACTGCATAATGGCGATGAAGGCGGACACCGCGATAAAGAACACGATAAACGCGCGGATGCAAAGCATCTTGCTCTTTTCTTTCATCTCGCCTTTTTTAAGCGGTGCGATAAAGTCAAGCGTTAAAGTCGAGCCGCTTGTCAAAACGAGGGACGACAGCGTGGACATCGAAGCGGAAAGCACCAGCACGATGACAATGCCGATAAGCACGGGCGACAAGGTGGAAAGCATCGCCGGGATAATGCCGTCGAATTTCCGATTGCTCACTTCGTCCGCGACCATACCGCCGTACAGTCGGCCGAAGCCGCCGAGGAAGTAGCAACCGCCCGCCACCACGATGGCGAACAGCGTCGAAATGACGGTGCCTTTTTTAATTGCATCCTCATTTTTGATGGCGTAGAATTTGCCGACCATTTGCGGCAAACCCCACGTGCCGAGGGAAGTCAGAAGCACCACAAACAGCAGGAACAACGGTTGCGGGCCGAAGAAAGAGGCAAACTGCCATCCGCCGAACGTGCTATCGGTCGCCAACTGCTCCACCGCGGCGGTCAAACCGCCGTTGTCCGCCAGCACCGCACCGATGACGGCGACGATACCGACCAGCATCACGATGCCCTGAATAAAGTCGTTAATCGCGGTCGCCATATACCCGCCGAACAGCACGTAAACGCCGGTGAGCACCGCCATAATCACCACGCAAACGGAGTAGTCCACACCCTCATACGCCATGGAGAACAAGCGGGAAAGACCGTTATACAGCGAGGCGGTGTACGGAATGAGGAACAAGAAAGTAATCGCAGAAGCCGCGACTTTGAGGCTTTTGGAGTTAAAACGTGTGCCGAAGAAATCGGGCATCGTCTTACTGCCGAGGTGTTGTGTCATAATGCGGGTGCGGCGACCGAGCACGCTCCACGCGAGGAGCGAGCCGATAAAGGCGTTGCCGAGCCCAATCCACGTGGACGCAAGACCGAAGTTCCAGCCGAACTGACCGGCGTAGCCGACAAAGATAACGGCGGAAAAATAGGACGTACCGAACGCGAACGCGGTCAGCCACGGGCCGACGTTCCGTCCGCCGAGCACAAAGCCGTTGACGTCGGTGGCGGTACGACGGCAAAAAATGCCGATACCAATCATCACCGCAAAAAACACAACGAGAAACGCCGTGATAATCAACATACTGTTCATAATAATCTCCTCCGATTGAGATTGAAATTTAACCTTTGTTTTGGGCATCCACGAGCAAATCGCCGCCATAGCGTTTGCGAAGCACGGGTTTTTCGATTTTACCGGTGGGGTTACGCGGAATATCCGCAAAAATAATCTTGCGCGGACGTTTGTAACGGGGCAAATCGGCGCAAAAAGCGTTGATTTCCTCCTCCGTCGCGGTCTCGCCGTCTTTCAACTCGATAATCGCCGCGGCGATTTCGCCGAGACGCGCATCCGGCAAACCGATAACCGCCGCATCTTTGATTTTCATATTGCCGCGCAGGAAATCCTCAATCTGCACGGGATAGAGGTTTTCACCGCCGGAGATGATGACATCCTTTTTGCGGTCAACAAGGAAGATAAAGCCGTCCTCGTCCTCTTTCGCCATATCGCCGGTATACAACCACCCGTCGTGCAAAATTTCCGCCGAGGCTTCGGGGTTTTTGTAGTAGCAGGTCATCACCCCCGGCCCTTTCACCGCGAGTTCGCCGACCTCACCTTGTTTTACGGGGTTACCCGCTTCGTCGATGATTTTCGTCTCCCACAAATAGCCTGCTTTGCCGATGGCACCGACTTTGTGCTCATTTTCCACGCCGAGGTGGACACAACCCGGCCCAATCGACTCGGAAAGGCCGTAGTTCGTATCGTACTGATGTTGCGGGAATTTCTCTTTCCAGCGGCGGATAAGGCTCGGCGGCACGGGTTGCGCGCCGATGTGCATCAAGCGCCATTGCGACAAGCGGTATTGCGACAAATCCACGCGGCCGCTGTCAATCGCATCCAAAATATCCTGCGCCCACGGCACGAGCAACCACACAATGGTCGCTTTTTCGTCCGATGCGGCGCGCAAAATCCATTCCGGCTTCACGCCGCGGAGCAACACCGCGCGGCTACCGGCAAGCAAACTGCCGAACCAGTGCATTTTTGCGCCGGTGTGGTACAGCGGCGGAATGCAGAGAAACACGTCGTCACGGGTTTGCCCGTGGTGCGCCTGCTCGGTGCGGCAAGAATTGATAAGCGATTCGTGGTTATGCAAAATGGCTTTCGGGAAACCGGTCGTGCCGGAGGAAAAATAAATCGCGGCATCGTCCTGCTCGGTCAGCGCCACGGGCGGCTGTTGCGACGAGCAAAACGGCAACAGCGCATCCATCTCCTCGGCGAAATCGGGCGCGTTTTTGCCTACAAAGAAAAATTCGTTTACTTTCTCTTTGAGCGCGGGAAGCACGTCGCTCACCCGCTCGGAAAATTCCGGCCCAAACACGAGCACCGACACGTCCGCCAAATCGACACAATAAGCGATTTCGTCCGCCGTATAGCGGAAATTGAGCGGCACGGCAATCGCGCCCGCTTTCAGCGCACCGAAGTACGCGGGCAACCATTCAAGGCAGTTCATCATCAGAATACCCACCTTATCGCCCCGTTTGACGTGGCGTGTCAAAAGCAGATTGGCGAAGCGGTTGGCGCGGATGTCAAACTCACGCCACGTCATCTCGCGACGATACGGTTGCTCCGCATCCGCTTCAATCAGATTAAATTCCCGCCAGGTATGCGCGGCATCGTGCTCCTCGGTAGGATTGATTTCGACGAGTGCCGCCTCGTTCCCGTACAAGCGGGCGTTGCGTTCCAGCAGTTCCGTAATGACCATAATGTTGTCTCCTTTTTCTTTCGGAAGGCAATAAAAAAACCGCCCTCCTGTTTTTTCAAACAGAGGACGGGAAAACCCGTGGTACCACCTCAATTTACCGTCACCTTGCGGCGAACGGCCTCTTTGGGTACAGTTGCCGATACCCTAACGCTTTAACGGGCGTACCCGTCACAGCCTACTTGCCACCGCCGGGCGGTTGCGTTCGGTGCGCTGCTCACGAAATGTATTCAAAGCACTTCTCCTGCCGTCTTGCACCAACCGGCGGCTCTCTGAAAGGAGGAACGGCGCTTCTACTTTTTTTCGGTCGTCACATTTTCGTTCATTATACTCCCCCGTTTTTCCCTTGTCAAGACTTTTTTGCAAAAAAATTCCGCAGTCTCACGACTGCGGAATTTTGATTGGTTCAAAACTTATTTTTTCGGGCCGAGAGCATCTTGGGTCACAAGGTTCGCCAAGTATTTGCGAAGAAGCAGAACGTCTTTCATATTGACGCTGCCATCGTTCTCGACGTCGGAGGTCAGCGGATTGATGTATTCGCCCATCCCGGCAAGATACTTGCGAAGGGCGAGCACGTCTTTCATATTTACCTCACCGTCGTCGTTCGCGTCACCGTAGAGGACTTCAATCACCGGGCCGGACGGCACGGTAGTGGCAGAAGACTGGCTCGGTTGCGTCGGCTGTGTCGGTTGCGTCGACTGTGTCGGCAACGTTACCGAGGTCGTCCGCGAAGAGGACGGCGTAGTCGAAACAATGCTCGATGCCGAAGTCGGCTGAGAGGTCGACTGCGTGGTCGATTTCGTCGTCTGAACGCTCGGAATGGCGCTACCGACAATGGAAATCTTAAACGCCTCAAAGTTCGGGTGTTTGATTTCACCCGTAATGGCAATGTCGCTGCTCACCTGCAAGGTGGCGGTCGCAATCACATCGCACTGTTGATTCTCGTCGCGGTCGCCGAACGTGTAATTGAAGGTCATCGGTTGTCCGTTTGCGCTCACAAGCAGGTACTCGTTCAAATCCTCGACAGGCATTTCGTCGCCCTTCCACACTTTGGGGAGCGTAAAGGTAACGGTCGCCGGGCCGGGGCCCACTTTTTCGGAGCCGGTGCGCGCCACGTTGTTGTAGCGCGGAGCCTCCTCCGCGATGTTGTAAGAAACGGCATAGCTCTCACCCACCGGATAGGACGGCGTGGTGGTGGGCTGCGTTATCTGACTCGAACGGGTGTTAGAAGTCGATTGCGATTGCGACGACTGGGTCGGCGTATCGCCGCCGCTGTAACGGTAGACGTTGATTTCCAAATGCGTGATATACACTTTGTCGGTGTAGCCGTCCGCATCACTGAAATAGGCAAGCTGGCTCATCACGCTGTCCATATCGGGCGCCATAAGCGCACCTTTTTTGGTGGTCGCGTTACCGATACATTTTTGGCAGGTAAGCCCTTTGCTCTCACCAATCGGCGCACAGAACTGTGCTTTGGCATCGCCCCAGAACTCGGCATCGCCGGTCAGGAATCCCGCCACGGCATAGCCGCTTTGACCCTGCATATAGCCGGTGGTGAAAATCTCATAATATTCGTCGTCTTCAATCGTGCCGTTTTTCGCAATATCCGCGCGGATAGCGGCGTCCACCTCCGCATTATCCAACACGCCGATGTAATTTTCGATAATGACGGTGGCGTTGAGGTCACCCTCCCACAGCGCGGTCTTTTGGAGCGTACCGGTGTGCGGTTTGGTCGAAGCGGTGGTTTTCACGGTGTAGGAAGCGTGGCTCGCCGTCGTACCGCCGCTCTCCCACACTTTCGTGGTGGGGAGCGTACCTGCCAACTGATAATAGGTGCTTGCGTGGTGAATGGCGATACCGGCGTTCATCTTACCGCCCGCTTTATCAATCACACCGAAGATGTAATCGAGCATAGAGCACAGATACGCCTTGTCTTTGTTGTGAATATCGACACCGGTTTCCACGTTGTCCGTCTCGATGCCGTAGGTGTAGTCGCAGTTATACTGTTTGGCGTAGTCGACACCCTGCCGCTCATTGGCACGGGAAACTACTTTTTCCGCTGTATTGCGGTAAGACATAAACGACACGCAGCCTTTGCCGTTCGCCAGCGTTTTGGCGAGCGCCTGATAGAAGTTGGTGCACCCATCGTAGGTAATGCCGTTGTAGCCGTTCCACGCGGGGTTCACGTCAAATTCGCAGTAGATGCCGTTGGCAATGAGAGTGTTCACCGCGTTGGTCAGCAGGTTGTTCAAATAATTCTGCAACACGGTAGCGTTATACCCGCCCGGCTCCACGTCGAAGTGGATACCGTAAAGCCAGTCATCCGGATAGGTGTTTTGATAGGCAACGTAACCGCTGTACAAATTTTCAATATAGCGTTTCGAGGTGCCACTGCTGGTCGCAAGTGCCGGGTCATCAATCATCACCGACGTGCGGATACCGTGTTTCATCGCGGCATCAATAAAGGTGTGCAGCTGCGCGTGTTTCGAAGTACTCCACAGATAGGTGTATGCTTCAATATACACCTCCGTCACGCCCGTCTCCTCAAGGAGCGTCAAATAGTTTTCACGGGTGGTCGCGTTGGTAGCATCAGTGAAGTCCCACCACCAGCAACCGAGGCGGTTGCGTCCGTCGGGGTTTTTGGCTTCCACGTTCATCCCGCCCGTAAGCGAGGGAAGCATCGTGAGCAAAAACAAAATAGCGAGCGCAAGGGCAAGGAGAGATGTGGAAAGTTTCTTGGTCCGAGTCATTTTTGCACCTCATAAAGATATGTAATAATATTCCAAAAGGGCTATCTGCCCATAATGGTTATACATAGTATACAAGATGAAACCAAAAATGTCAACAATTTTGTCCGATTTTGTTAAAATTATCCAACTTTCTTACATTTTTGCCCTAAAAATGACAAATCCCCCTCGCAACGGACGTTGCGAGGGGGATGATTTTTCAAATGAGATTATTGCGGACCGAGTTCGCTTTCGTCAATGAGACCCACGAGGAATTTACGGATAAGCAGAACGTCTTTCGCGTTCACGGAACCGTCTCCGTTGGCATCTGCCTCATCCATGTGAATGTTCACGGACATACCGACAAGATACTTGCGAATGGTCAACACGTCTTTCGCGTTGATATCGCCGTCGCCGTTGGCATCACCGTAGGTGACGGAAATAATAACCGGAATCCAAGTAGAAGCCGTCGTCGGAATGGTCATCGACGCCGAAGTCGAGGCCGTCGTCGAAGCGGTGGTCGAAGCCGTCGTCGAAGCCGAGGTCGAAGCGGAGGTCGAAGCCGAGGTCGAAACAGCAGTCGGAATCGCGCCGCCGTGGTAGGCGTACAGTTTCAGGTTGCCGATGTGGCAAACGTCGCCGCTGGCATCCGAGAAGACGCAGAAGTTCACGTCCGCGCCCATGGCGTTCAGCTCTTTCGCCACATCCCACGTGCAGTAGGACAGTTCGGCACCTTTTTCTGATGCTTTACCCCAGGATTCCAAATATTCGAGCCCTTTGGCGGCGTTGGCATCCTGGTAGAAACCGAACACGCAGTAGCCGGACGGGCCGTCCAGATACGAGCTGTTATCCGACACCGCGACGTATTTGGTCGCCGGGCCGTTGGCGGCAATGTCGTTGCGAATCGCCATCGTCAGCTCTTCCACTTTGATGATACCCACCGTGTTTTTGGTGGTGATGTCCATATTGATGTCGCCCTGCCAAATGCAGTTGCCCGCATTCGGCGCGGTCGTGGTCGCGGTCGCGTCAGGCAGTTCATACAGCGAACGGTTCTGGTGAATCGCCATACCGTAGTCTTTCAAGCCCTGCCCCGCGAGATACGCCATTGCCTGGTCCATCACGCCGAACATATTCTCTTTGCTCTTGCCGTAGAAAGTCACTTTCGCCGGGGTGACGTTGTCGGTTTCCACGCCGAGGAACACCGGCGTACCCGCCGCTTTGCAAGCGGTGACAACCGGCGCCGAGAAGGTCGCAATGGTGTCCGCGCCGGCCATGGTGTTGCGGTAGGACATCGCAAACACCGCGTCAAAGTTTTTCGCCAAAATGTTGTAAATGCCGGTCACGCCGTTCAAGGTGGTGTTGAGACCTCCCTGACCGTTCCAACCGCAGTTGACGTCCACTTCGATGTAGGTGCCGGCAGCGCGGGCAGCCTGCACACGCGCGATGAATTTATCGGCGTAGCTTTGGAGCACGGAGGCGTTGTAGTTGCCCGGCTCAATATCCATGTGGATACCGTAAATCGGCTCAGACGGATAGGTCGCGTTGTATGTTTTGATGTAGTTGACGAGCAGGTCGAAGTTTTTCGCACTGTTGTTTGCGAAATCGTCCCACTCACCGTAGAGCACCGCCACGCGGCAACCATAATTTTTCGCCTGTTGGACGAAAGTATGCAGTTTGTTGCGGTTGCCGTCGGTGTTCAAAAGACCGAAGCAGGAGAGATAAATCTCATTGACACCGCAATCTTTCATGCATTGAAGATACTTCGTCGCGTTCGGCTCGTTGATGTCGGAGGAACTCCACCACCAGCAACCCACACGTTTGCCGCCGAAGTCTTTCGCCACGGCTTTCGCGTTCATTCCGGTCGTGAACGCCGGCAGGAACGCCAACACCATCACGAGGACGAGCGCAATCGCCAACAGCGATTTCACGCTTTTTTTAGAGATAGACATGATTTGCACCTCATTTAATAATATTGTGTTTCCGAAAAGGTTACTTTTCGACAGAGAAAGTATACAATATTACATACAAATTGTCAAGAGCAATCCACGAAATTGTGCAAAATTACAACAAAACGGCATTCGTCTCGTCAAAGCCGCCGTTTTCTTTCGATTCGATGTACTCCGCCGCTTTCATAAACCCGCTGACTCCGCCCTCAAAATAGGTGTCTTCTTTCACGGGGTCATTGGCTTCCCGTCCGCACACGTCCGCATAGGCGCAGGTGGAACACGGGTCACGGTCAAGCGTTTGCGGAAGCGCTTCAATACGTCCCGCGTGCAGTTGCTCCGCCATAGCGGTCACTTTCCGCTTGACCAACCGTTGCAGGGCTTCGTACTGTCCCTCGGTAAGCACCTTGGAACTGCGCGTATCGAGCGTGCCTTTTTTCGTGAGTTTGACGGGGATAAACGCTTGTTCCAGCGCAGGTTCCATCGCTTCCATAAGTTCCCGGTCATCCAGTACAAACCCGTTCATCTTCATCTTTTTGCGGCGTTCCGTCTCCCGTTTTTCCTCCGTATCCGCCGCGTCAATTTGCGGCAACACACCGGGAACGTACAGCACGCCGGCAGGTTTCGGGTTCTTGTAGCGACCGCTCCCCTCCTCGCACAGCGCGTACAGGTAGAGGAGCATTTGCAGGTTTTTGCCCTGCACCACCGTTTTGAGGTCAAACTCCTTGCCGCCCGTCTTGTAATCCACCACGCGCAAGTAGGTCACATCCCCTTGCGTATACACGTCCACACGGTCAATTCGCCCGCCGAACGACACGGTGGAACCGTCGTCCAACGTCAACGTAAGCGGCGGAATATCGCCGTTTGCGCCCACGTTCAGCTCAAAATCGGTCGGCACGAAGCGACTTTGCTTAAATTCCTCAATCAAGTGGCACATCACTTCGGTCGCCACCCGCCGTGACCGCGCGATTTGGTAGCGCAATCGCGCCGATTTGTCGGGTGTGCCGTTCATAGTCTCATCCAAATACTGCGCGGTCAATTCCTCAATATCCGCGCCGATTTGCTCGCGGGTAAGCGCGGCGTAATGCGTATCGCCGTACTCCCGCACGTAGCACGGCAACAACGTCTCCATCACCGCATGGACAAACGTGCCCGCTTCCCTGCCGTCAAACGTCGCCCGCTCGCGCCGCTCCACTTTTAACCCGTTTTGGCAAAAATACGAAAACGGGCAGGAGTAATAGCGGTCGATGCGCGTGGCACTCAACCGCAAACGGTCGCCGAACAAGGCCTTCGCCGATGCAGGGTTTTCCAAGTGCCACGGCGTTTTTTCCGCGTGGCGGAACAGCGCGTCCAACCGCGCTTTTTGCGCGGGAATACGGCTGAGTTCGGACAGTACCGCCGCTGTGAGCGGTGTCGCGTTGCGGTAGGTCGCCGTAAAGTAGGACAGCGCCTCTGCCGGCGTTTCCGGCATCCAACTTTCGTCGGTGCGAAACACCGCGCGTTCGCCGTTCGGGAGCAGTCGCTCCACTTCGCTCACAAGCGCCGACGGGAGCATTCCCTCCCCTTTCAGGTTGCCGCGCGCGTAGGTCAAAAGCACCTTTTCCCGCGCCGCGGCGACCGCGGTGTACGCGTACAACCATTCCTCGGTCAGCACACATTCCTTGTTCTTCGACAAAGTCAGCGCGCAAAGGTCGTGTAAGAGTTCCCGCTCCCGCTCGCTCAAAAATCCTTGAAACGCGGGCACCGCGGGAAACACTCCCTCGTTCACGCCGAGAAGCACCACCATCCGCGGTTCGGAAAGCCGACTGCGGTCTACCCCGCCGATTTGCACCGCATCAATCCCTTTCGGGACGGTACCCAGTTCGGTGGCGGTCGCGGCGGCGGCAAACAATTCGGAAAACGCCGCAAGCGAACGCGGTTGCCCGCCGCCTTTGGCAAACGTATCTAACAGTTCCACCGTCACGTTCCACACCCGCTCAGTGCGGTCGGCAAGCGCCGGTTGTCCCGCTTTGTCCAGCGCCGCAATGCGGCGGCGGGTTTGTTCATCAGCGCCGATTTCCTCCAAATAAGAAAATACCGCTCTTGCAAAGGTTTCGCCGCTGACGTTGCCCGAAAGCCGCTCTTTCAAGTGCAAAAGCGGCGCAACCACCGCCTGCCGCCACTCGTTTAAGAGCGCCAACTGCTCTGCCGCGCGCGCCTTGTCCTCCTCGTTTTCCGCCGCGCGTAATCCGGCGGGGTCAAACGCAAAGGTCGTTTTCCACGTATCGCCCTGAATCGACCATTGATAGGCGTAATTTTCAAGTGCGGCAATCTGCTCGGTGGTCATCGCGGTAAATCCGGTTTTGAGCAACCGCAAAACATCCTCGGTGCGGAACGAAAAACGCACCACCCGCAAAGCGGCGCAAATCGTCTCAATCAGCGCATCGTTGCGGATGCTCTCGCGCGCATCGACGTAGTAAGGAATCCCCTCGCTTTGGAGTGCCATTTCAAGCGCACCGCTGTACTCGCCGAGCGAGCGGGTCACAATCGCCACGTCCCGACAGCGACCGGGCTGACTCTCGCCCGTCTCATCGGGAATACCGTTACGCAAAAAGAAGCGAATTTCCCGCGCGGCGGCACGGCATTCCTCGTCCTTGTCAGCGCAGGAAAAGACGGTCACCGCCTTTTTCTCCGTCGCCGTCGTCGTCTCATACGCTTCGCCGTAAGAGGAAAAAAGCCCGGCGCAAAGCGCTTTCAGCGGCTCGTTTTTGTGGCGGTAATCCTCTGTTAAACGGGTAAACGGCGCCGCCACCGGAACACCCGCCTCCCGCGCGAGGCGCACAAGCCGACCCGCCGTCTGTTTCGGGAGCAAGAATAAGTCGAGTGCTTCCTCCTCCGCCTCGGCGTAGTCGTCACAGCAAAGCGCCGCCGTCACCGTCGCCGCGCGGAACAAAAGGCAGGAGAGCAACTGTTCCTCCTGCACCGTAAACCCGGTAAACCCATCCAAAAAGACGTGCACTCCGCCATACAACGCGGGATGGGACAAAAGCGCCTCTTTCGCCTGGGTCAGCAAGTCCTGTGGGTCGTCAAATTGCGTGCGGACAAGCGCCGAAAACGCTTCTTGCAACACGTCCAAATCGCGGAGTTTTTGTTTCAGTTGCTCACGGTCGGACGGCAACGACTCCGCCGCCGTTTCAAGCAGTTCGTGCGTCACCGCGTTTTGCTTCAATTCCTTTATCGCATCCGAAAGGGTGGAAAGTTGCGCGACGTTCCCCTCGCGGTATTTCAAAAGGCGCAACCGCTCTTGCGCGGTGTAAAACGCCTCATCCAGCAACAGCAAACGGGTCGCATCATCGAGCGGTTTTTGCGGAGTAACGCCGCACTCGCGCAAAACCAACTCGGAAAAGCGTGTAAAACTATACACCTTTACACGTCCCGCCTCTTTCGGCGGAAGCCGTTTCAGCAAAAGGCGCTCGGTTTCATAGGAAAATTGCTCGGGAACGAGCAAAATCGGCGCACTTTCCGGTTCATTCACCGTCAGTTCGCCGATACGTTCCATCACTGTAAAGGTTTTGCCACTTCCACTCCCACCTAAAATCAGTTTCAGCATTTTCCTTTCACCTTCCTTCAAAAACCGCCCTACCCTGCCTTTATCGGCGACTGTCGAGATAATTTTGCAAAATAATCACCGCGGCAACCTGGTCAACCGTCTGTTTCCGCTTTTTGCCGCGCACATTCGTCTCGTTCAAATAGCCGGTGGCGGCAACGGTGGTCAACCGCTCGTCCCACAGTTTGACGGGAAGTCCCGTTGCCGCTTCCAAATCGGCGGCAAATCCCTCCGCCCGCTTGGCGCTTTCGCCGCGACTGCCATCCATATTGCACGGATGTCCCACCACGATTTCACCGACACCGAGCGTTTCGGCAAGTGCCGCCACCTCGTCGCAAAGGCGGTCTAAATGCCGCTGTTCTATCGTTTTGACGGGACTTGCGAGACTTTCGGTCGCATCGGACACCGCAATGCCCGTGCGTGCCAGTCCCAAGTCCACCGCTAAAATCTTCATCCGTTTTCACCCTTATCTTACCTCACGCCGTGTCCCCTTTTCGGGACACGAGCGGCACCTTATCGGTGATTTTGAATATACCGCGCCGCACCGCGCAATTTTTCATCACTTCCCGCGGCAAACAACAGCGCTTTGACCTCTTTACCCTCCAAATAGCGCCATTTGCCCACCGGCACGCCACCCAGTTTCACGGTGGCGATGCTTGTCCGCTTTAAGCGAATCACGGTCAGTCCCAGCGTTTCGCACATCCGGCGAATTTGGCGGTTTCTGCCCTCGTAAATGGTCATTTGAAACACGGTGCGTTCCGGCTCTTTGACCATTATAGTCACCTCGGCGGGCGCGGTTTTTCTGCCGTCCAGCACAATGCCGTCCTGCAACCGAGCCGCCTGCTCCTCCGTCATTGCGGCGCGCACCGTCACCCGATAGGTCTTCGGGACGTGGTGTTTCGGGTGGGAGACGGCGTTCGCAAACTCGCCGTCGTTCGTCAGCAACAACAACCCCTCGGAATCGCGGTCAAGCCGCCCGATGGGAAACAGGCGCACGCCCGCGTCCGCCACCAAATCGGCAACGCACCGCCGCCCTTGTTCATCCGACAGCGTGGTGACTACCCCGCGCGGCTTATTGAGCAAAATATAGGTGTATTCCTGCGGCTTTTCGCCGAGATTTCCGAGTTTTTTGCCCGCCACCGTAATGGTGTCGCGCACCGCATCCGCCTTGTCGCCGAGCGACGCGGGATGCCCGTTCACCTTCACCTTGCCCGCGGCAATCAGTTCTTCCGCCTTGCGACGGGATGCCACGCCATAGGCGGACAAAATCTTTTGTAACCGTTCCTTTGCCATTTCTAACTCCTATCCCACTCACAACGTCAAAACGTAAACAGCGCGCAACACAGCGCGCAAAACACGTCCGCTGTCCGCCGAAAGAAAGAGCGCGGCGGCGCGGAACAAACGTCATTTTTCGTTACAATCGCGGCGGTCGCCACCGTCTGCCCTCGGTAGACGTAGGTGACCGTTCCAACCCGTTGTCCCGCCGCAATCGGCGCAAATAACAACGGCTCGCACGTCACCGTCGCCGTCACGTCGCTCGCCTTTGCGGCAGACAAAAGCACCGCCGTTTGCGGTGTCACCGTCACGTCCGCCGTCGGCACTTCCCCGCCCGCCACCGAAAGCGGCGGCACGTCGGGTACCGCAAGCGGTACCGCTTTCACGGCGGAAAACCCCGCTTCGTAAAGCGCTTTGTGGTCGTTCCAGTAATCGTGCCCGTTTAGGGTCACGGCAATGAGTGTCACGCCGTCCCGCTTCACCGCGGAAACAAGACACCGCCGCGCACGGTCGGTATAACCGGTTTTCAGCCCCACACACCCGTCCACCATCGACAGCAGGCGGTTGTGGTTGCATACCGTTACCGCACGACCGCCGAGTGTCACGGTCGCGCTTTTTTGCGCGCATACCCGCGCGAGTGCCGGACGGCACAACACCGCCGCGCCGAGAAGCGCCATATCGTAGGCGGACGTCTCGTGTCCGTCGGCATCCAGTCCCGACGGGGTGACAAAATGGCTGTCGTGCATTCCGAGGGCGGCGGCTTTGTCGTTCATTCGCTTGGCGAACGCCTCCAAACTCCCGTCGCACAACAGCGCGAGCGCGGTCGCGGCATCGTTGCCCGATTCGAGCAACATCCCCGTAATCAGGTCACCGACGGTAACCGCCTCGTTCGGCGCAAGGCCGAGAGTTGTCCCCTCAATACCGGATGCCGCGGCGGGAACGCGAACCACCTCGTCCCACCGCAACCGTTCTTCCGCCACAAGGGCGGTCATCAGTTTGGTGGTACTCGCCATCGGACGCTTGTCGTGCGCGCCTTTGGCAAACACGACCGTGCGGGTGCTCGGCTCATACAACACCGCGGACAGCGCGCTGACCGTCGGCATCCCGCCGCCGTTTCCCGCACCCTGCGCGTTTGTTTGCTCCGCCGCCGCGGAAAACCCGCTGACGGCGCACAACGCCACCGCCACTATCACACACCATACACGACGCATAAAACCCCTCCCGCATACAGCGTATGCGGGAGGCAGGTTCTTTCATTCGCATTAGCGGTCGAGCGCCTTGTCCTTTTTGAAGGTATCTTTCAGGCGGTCCACAATGGTCGGCACCGCCGCTACCACCGCTTCGGCGGCACCCGGCTTGTCGTTAATGGGAAGCACCTGCACCTTGTTGTCCGCCACGGACAAAAAGGCAATGGGGGTAATGGTGATGCCGGCACCGCTTCCGCCGCCGAAGCGACCGTCCGCCGCCGTCGGCAAATCCGACCCGCCGCCCGCGAATCCGTAGGTCACTTTGGAAATCGGGATAAGGGTCACCCCGCCGACCGCAATCGGATTTCCGATGACGGTATTGACGTCCACCATTTCCTTAATTTTGTCCATCGACATTCCGAGAACGCCTTGCACACTTTTTTCCATTAGAAAGCAGCCTCCTTTTTGCTGTCTTGTTTACATTTTTTCTCACCCACCGCGGGCAACTGAATATACGAAATCAAAAGTGTCAACGCGGCAAAAAGCACGCGCCACACGCTGATTTTCAGGCGCACATCAAACCCGAAACGGGTCTCCTCCGCGCAAAACGCGGGTGTAATCCGCACCTCTTGCCGCTTCACTTTGAGTTTTCCCTCCACGACGCCGAGCGCGGGATACACCACTCCGCACACCTTGCCGTAGGTCAGCGCGGTCTGTGCGGCGTCCTCCGAAGCGATGTCGGCAAACGCGGTAAGGTCGGTCACCGTAATGGCGGAAAGCAGGCGGCCCGCCGCTTTCAGGAGCGCGGCAACCACCTCTTTGAGCCACGCGACCGCCGCCGCAAGCCCGTGTTCTTTCAGTTCTTTGGCCTGGTGCTCAAAACGCGCCTTTATCTTGTTCGGTTTTTTCTCTTTTTCCTTTTTCGGTTTCGTCTCCGCTTTGGGCTTTGGCTTGTCCGCTGTCGATTTTTGCGGCGACTCCTTCTCCGCTTTCGGCGAAAGCCGAATGGGAACGCACAGCACCCACAACGTCACCGCAAGCGCTTCCGTATACCGCACGCGCACCCGCACGGGCACGACAAGCAGCAACAAGAGGAGCACCAACAATCCGAGCAGCACGAAACCGAGAATTTTTAAGGCAAGCATCGGCTTCCTCTCCCGTAATTATTCGTCAATCGGTTCAATCGGTTCCTCGGCGGCGGCAGACAACTTTTTCGCCTGCTCCGCCAGTTCCACGATATCTTCGAGTGTCGCTTCCATCGGCGTTTCCTCGCCGTTCTCCGCCACTTCCATCTGCGGGAGCGGCGGCAATTCTTCGAGGGAAGACACGCTGAAACATCGCAAAAAATCTTTGGTCGTTCCGTAAAGGAGCGGTCGTCCGGGCAGTTCCAACCGCCCTTTTTCCTCAATCAAGCTCTTAGCGACCAATCCCTGCATCACCGCCGAGCAATCCACGCCGCGCACCTGCTCCACATAGGCGCGGGTGACCGGCTGGTTGTAGGCAACAATGGCAAGCACTTCCATCGCCGCTTGCGACAACGGCGTGTTGCGGCGAATTTCCATTGCGCGGCGCACGTAATCCGCATAGTCACGGTTACTGCACAACTGATACGCGCCGTCCAGTTTCACCATCGTAATCCCGCCGCCGCGGGTGTTGTAATCGTTCATCAAATCGTCGGCAAATTTTGCGGCGGTCGCCTCGTCCGTTTCAAGCACTTCGGCGAGACGCGCACATTCCACCGGTTCGCCGCTGGCGAACAGCACCGCCTCAATCGCCGCCATATAGCGTTTAATCTCCATCTTCTACCGTCAACCCCTGTATCAATTCTTGTTCGTCACCCTCATGGTACTCACCGAGCATTTCCACCCGCTGACTACCTTGTTCTCCGCTGACCGTCACGCGGTTTTGCTTCACCAGTTCCAACAGCGCCAAAAAGGTCGCCACCAAATCGGAACGACTCTCCGCCGATTCAAACAACGCGTCGTATTTCACCTTGCCGCCCGTATACAACTTGCGGAGCACAAAGGAAATTTTTGATGCCACCGACACGATTTTGTGGGTCACAATGCCGGTAAACGCCTGCGCCGGCGGCGGCAACCGCCGTTTCCCGCGACCCGCGGCGGCAATATACGCCTCGCGCAAGTCGGTAGGCGGGTGCACCCGACGATAGGTCAAATCCGGCTCGACTTCCTCCGGCGAGCGGATAAAGAGGTCGGCACCCACGTTGCGAAGCGCCAACCGCCGCGCCGCTTCCTGACAGAGTTGGTAACTGATGAGTTCCCGCACCAAATCCGCGCGCGGGTCGTCATCGTCCTCCTCGTGCCGCGGAAGAAGCATCGCCGACTTGATATACACAAGCCGCGCCGCCATATCGAGGAAGTCGCTCGTCACGTCCATATCCAGTTCCTGCATCAGCGCAATGGTGTCCATATACTGCCGCAACACTTCCGCGATGGGAATATCGGTAATTTGGATTTTATTCTTTTGTACGAGCTGCAACAGCAGGTCGAGAGGGCCCTCGAATACCGGCAACTTGTAACAAATGGCGTCCATACACGGTTCTCCTTAAAATAGATTAGGCAGTCCCAACGGCAAACACAGCACGTAGCCGATAAGATGCCGCAAGAAACTAAGAGGCATATTCAGCGCCGGCGACACAATGAGCACAAGCAATACAATCATAATGACTTGCTGGTTGCGCTCAATCCACCAGTTGACCTTGTCGGGCAAAATCGGCGCCAAAATGTGCGACCCGTCCAGCGGGAAAATGGGAAGCAGGTTAAACACCG
Organism: Acutalibacteraceae bacterium; assembly: GCA_045600765.1. GTDB lineage: Bacteria > Bacillota > Clostridia > Oscillospirales > Acutalibacteraceae > RGIG426. The sequence goes on from JAZRYM010000012.1 coordinate 38,546, forward strand.
CAAGACCGATGTTAATCGAAGCGAATACCTGCACAAGCACGAGATACGCATAGTACATCACGTCGGAATTCACGTACAGTTGCCCGTCCGTCACCGTCACGCCGCCGAAGAAAATCCCCAACACGCGAAACACCACCAGCGCCAAAAGCGCGAGCAGTAGGTTGGAACACGGCCCGGCGAGAGCGACAAGCGCCATCCCCTTTTTCGGGCGTTTGAAGTTGGCGGGGTTGACGGGCACGGGTTTCGCATACCCAAACCCGCAAAGGAGCATCATCAGCGTGCCGATAGGGTCTAAATGCGCCATCGGGTTTAGTGTCAACCGCCGTTGCCATTTCGGGGTGGTGTCGCCCAGTTTCGATGCCACAAACGCGTGGGCAAACTCGTGAAACGGAAGCACCACAAAGATGAGCAGCGCAAAGGTGGCGAGCATAAACAGCGCGGCAAAAAATCCGCCGCCGCCGCGAATTACCCGGAATAAATCAAAAATCATACTGTTGCCTTTCTTTCTGTAAACCGATTGACCGATACGCAAACGGTCGCGCGAAAATAAAATATATAGAGATATTATACCTCATTTGCTCGTCAATTACAAGAGGTTTCTTTTCGCCTTTGCAAGAATTTTGTAAAAAGCGAAAATTTTGCATTTTTTCAAAAAAATTTCAAAAACCCCTTGATTTTTCGAAAGTCATCTGCTAAAATGATTGAGTTATTGCGACCGCCCGCGTAAAAGGCGGGCAAAATCAAAGGAGGTGCCGACAATGGCAAAATGTGAAGTTTGCGGCAAATGCGTGCAATTCGGTATTCGCGTTTCCCACTCCCACCGTCGTTCCAACCGTACTTGGAAACCGAACATCAAGCGCGTGAAAGTGCTCGAAAACGGTACGCCGAAACATATGTATGTCTGCTCGCGTTGCCTGCGCTCCGGTAAGGTCACCCGCGCGGTCTAATCGAAAACGGTAAAAATTACGACAGCGATTTCGCTGTCGTTTTTTTATTGCTGTTTTGCGAGATTCCGTCCCCACCGCTTGGCGTGCTTTGTAGGGGACGGCGACCTCACGCGCACCTCTTCACTATTCACTTTTCACTCTTCACTTTTCCGCACCCCACCCTCGGCGTGCGTTGTAGGGGGCGGCGCCTCGACGTCCCTTTGTGTGATTTCGCATTCTTCCGCGGCGGCGTTGTAGGGCAGGGCCTTGGTCCTGCCGCCGTTGGTCGGTGCAAAATTCACAAGCGGCGGGGTTGTTTTGTCGGCGAAATTCCCGTTTCAAATCCCCTCCGTCCCTGCGGGACACCTCCCCTTGCCTCTTCAAGGGGAGGCTTACGCGCCCAATCCGCACCATCGCACCAAACGCACGCACAATGCCTTTGTTCAAAAATTCTTTCCCGTTCCTTTACAAATCGGACACAATTTGCAAGGCAGGGTTTGGTATACTGAAATCAACAAGAACCCGCAAAGGAGGAACGGTTATGGCACAATGGATACGTATAGAGCAGGACGATGCCGCCCTGCTGTCGGTCGTGATGGATGCTCTGTCCGCCGCGGGATACACGGCATCGCCCGCCGCCGCACCGCTGTTTGAATCGGCGGATATTGCGCTATCCTGCGCGCCGGTCGCCACCAAAACGGTGTCGCTCGGGGAATTCGTGCTCGACCTTGACCGCCGCGTGATTGTGTCCGGCGGTGATAAAGAAACGCATTTCACCCCCACCGAATGGGACGTGCTTGTGTTTTTGGCGCGCCATGCCCACCGCGTTGTCTCGCGCAAAGAGTTGCTTGCCGCCGTATGGGATTTGCCCGACGACACCCGCTCCCGCGTGGCGGACGACACGGTGAAACGCCTGCGCCGCAAGCTCTCCGCCTGCTCCGTTTCGATTGAAACGGTGTGGGGATTCGGGTTTCGGTTGGTTGCGCGCAAGTTAGAAGAACCGACACCGACCGAATAAAATAAAATTCATAAAATCCCTCGTTTTGCATACACTTTTTGTGCAAAGGGGGATTTTTTATGTTTGTAGAAAGCATTTCGTTGCGCGGTCGCGCTACCTCATCCAATCGAGAGGCGTTTTCGCTGCCGGTGTTGTTGGGTTTCGTCTTCGGCACGTTGGCGCTCGGCGCACTCGGTGCGTGGCTCGGCAACACGACATCGTATCAACACCTCGTAAAACCGCCGCTGTCACCGCCGGCGTGGCTCTTCCCCGTCGCGTGGTCGATTTTATACGTCCTGATGGCGGTCGCCGCCTATCTCGTGTGGCAATCAAGCGCCACCGAACGGTCGGGCGCGTTGCGGCTTTATGCTATCCAACTGGTCGTCAACGTGTTGTGGCCGTTGTTCTTCTTCCGCCTCGAATGGCGATTATTCGCCTTTTTCTGGCTGTTGCTGTTGGTCGCGCTCGTATCGTTGACCATGGTGGGATTCCGCTATCTCTCCAAACCCGCTTACCGCCTTTTGTGGCCGTATATGGCGTGGCTTGTCTTTGCGGGATACCTCAATTTGGCGACGTATTTCCTCAATTATTGACCGTCTTCGCGCCCTTAAACGAAAAAACTTTTTGAAAAATTTGGAATTTTCTCTTGACAAGTGCCGTTCACCTTGTTATAATAAGGTCGTGCAGAGGGTCTATGCCCGATGCCGTGATAGATTTTGATAATTTCCCCTTTTTCGTGTTTTTTCCTTTTCGGCAAAGACTCCGTACTCTGTACGGGGTTTTTGTCGTTTATAAAGGTCGTTTTGCGAAAAGGGGTTGCGAGGTGAGTGACGTGGTACCGGATATGGGCAATATTTTCAATCAAATGCTGTTGCTGTTTTTGCTGATGGCGGTGGGCTTTGTCGCCAACAAGTGCCGCGTGATGAACACCGACGTCAACCGCGGTCTCTCCAAAGTGGTGCTCAACATCACCCTGCCCGCCATGGTGCTCGCCGCGGTGCTCAAAGCCGACCACTCGATGAAAACGTCGCAGGTGTTCGTGTTGCTCGCCGTTGCGGTCGGGCTTTACGTCTTTCTTATCCCGTTCGGCTATCTGCTTCCGAAACTGCTCGCGGTAAAAGCGCCCGAAAAAGGGGTGTATCGCTACTCGTTTATTTTCGGCAATATCGGGTTTATGGGATTTCCCGTCGTCGCCGCCATTTATGCGCAAGATTCCGTGATGGCGGTGTTTTACGCCTCCTTTTTCCAAATCCCGTTCTGTTTTCTCAACTACACGCTCGGCGTGCACCTGGTTGCGGGCGAAAGCGCGCCGCGCCGTTCGCTGTGGCAAGCGGCTCTACAACCGGGTGTCATCGTCCCGCTGGTCGGGCTCGCGCTCTATCTGCTCAACGTGTCGATGCCGGATGTCATCGTCGGCACCGCGGACAAACTCGGCGCCATTACCACCCCTGCTTCCATGCTGATTATCGGCTCGACCGTGGCGGAAATGCCGCTGAAAAAGGTCTTTTCCTACTGGCGGCTCTACCCCGCTACCCTCATAAAAATCGCCCTTCTCCCCGCGCTGTTTTGGGCGATTTTGCGGGTGCTTCACCTGCCGCTTGACCCCGTAATGATTGGGGTCGCGGTCGTGATGGCGGCGATGCCCACCGCCAACAGTTCCACCATGCTGTGCCACACCTACGGCGGCGATGCCGAACTCGCGGCATCCAGCGTGGTGGTCACCACCCTCGCCTCCGTCGCCGGGGTACCGCTTCTCGCGTGGTTGCTCCTCGGAGGTGCGGTATGATGACACTCCCTCGCGCGGTCGCCACGGCGATTGCCCGCCTTGAATCCGCCGGATACGAAGCGGTCGCGGTGGGCGGATGCGTGCGCGATTTGCTTCTCGGTAACGTCCCGCACGATTACGACATTGCCACCGCCGCCACACCCGATGCCGTTTGCCGCGTGTTCGCGGAGGAAACTTGCCTTGAAACGGGAATCCGGCACGGCACGGTGACCGTGTTGCTCGACGGCTCCCCGCTCGAAATCACAACGTATCGCAAAGAGGGCGCCTACTCCGACGGGCGCCACCCGGACGAGGTGGTGTTCTCCACAAAACTGACGGACGATTTGTCCCGCCGCGATTTTACCGTCAACGCCATGGCGTTTCACCCGACCCGCGGACTGACCGACCTGTTCGGCGGACAAGCCGACCTAAAAGCAAGCGTGTTGCGCTGTGTCGGTGAGCCGCGCCGCCGCTTTGCGGAAGATGCGCTGCGCGTATTGCGCGGTTTGCGCTTTGCGTCGCAACACGGACTGAACGTCGAACCGCAAACCGCCGCCGCGATGCACGCCGCGCGAAACACCCTCTCTCCCGTTTCGGTGGAGCGGGTGTATGCGGAACTGACCGCCTTTCTCTGCGGAAAGGACGTGACGCGCGTGCTGCTGCAATTTCCCGACGTCATTTGCGCCGTGCTTCCCGAATTGAAAGACGCGGTCGGCTTTTCGCAAAACAACCGCCACCACGTCTACACCGTTTATGCCCATATCGCGCGGGTAACCGGCCTTGTGCCCGCCACACCGGCGTTGCGGTGGGCGGCGTTGTTGCACGATTGCGGCAAACCCGCCTGCGCCTCGGTGGATGCGCGCGGCGAATCTCACTTTACCGGTCACCCGGCGGAAAGCGCGCGCCGCGCCAAAGCGGCGTTTACCCGCTTGCGCGCCGACAACCGCACGCGAGACGTCGCACTCGAACTGATTGAACTGCACGACCTGCGCACCCCACCCACCGAAAAAGCGGTGCGCCGCCTGCTTTCGAACGTCGGCGAAGAACGCTTTTTTGAACTGTGCGACTTGGCGACCGCCGACCGCTTGGCGCAAAATCCCGCGTTTGGCCCTGCCGGCAAAGCGCGAGAAGATGCCGTGCGGGATTTGGGCAAAAAACTGCTTTCCGAGCACGCCTGCCTCACTCTTGCCGACTTGGCGGTATCGGGTGACGACCTGCTCGCCGCCGGTGTTCCCGCCGGAAAGGAATTGGGCGACACCCTACGCCGTCTGCTTATGCTCGTGCTGGACGGGGAATGTGAAAACGAAAAAGCCGCCTTGCTCAACCAACTGTAAAAAACCAAAAAGCCGCTGTTTTGTAAACCAAAACGGCGGCTTTCACCTTTGTCCCTCTTTTCGCATACAGTAGCGTAATACGATGCGAAAGAGGGCGTTTTTATGAGAATTTTTATTGACCAGGGACACAACCCGCAAAACCCCAACGCCGGTGCCGAGGGATTTGGCTTGCGGGAGCAGGACGTAAACTACGAAATCGGCGTGCGGCTGTATGAACTGCTTGCGGGCAACGAGTTTTTTGAGGTGAAACTGTCCCGTCCCACCCCCACGACCCAGCTCGGCAACAGCAATGCAAGCTCGCTTGCCGCGCGGGTCAACGCCGCCAACTTGTGGGGTGCGGACTACTTTATTTCGCTCCATTGCAACGCCTCGGTAGACGCTTCCGTTTCGGGGAGCGAAGCGTACGTATACAGCCTGCAAGGGCGCGCCGTGCCGCTGGCAGAGGAAATGCTCAACGGATTGTTTGAGCAAACGGGGTTGTCCGACCGCGGCGTGCGCGCCAACCCGTCGCTGTACGTCTTGCGCCGCACGGCGATGCCCGCCGTGCTGATGGAAATGGGCTACATCTCGAACAGCCGCGATGCCTACCTGCTTTCCTCCGACCCCAATGCGTTTGCGCGCGGGATGTATAACGGGATTTTGCGGTTTTTCGGGCTCGGTTAGAAAAGCCCGCCTATTTACTCCGCCGACAGAGCAATCACGCCCGCAAGGCTTCCCCGCTGTCCGCCGGTCGCGCGGTGCGACCAAAGCAGGTCGGGATAACAGCGGGTACAAAGGTCGCCGACCGTGATATTCTCGGCGGGAATACCCGCCGACAGCAAAATGCGGCGGTTAATCTCCCACAAATCGACGTGGTATTTTCCGCCACCGTCGTCCGTCGCGCACGAGGGCGCAAAAAACGGTTTTTCGGCAAACGCCTCGTACACGGGCGCATCTACCTCAAAACAGCACGGCCCGATAGACGGCCCGACCCCGCAAAGAATATCTTCCGGGTCACAACCGTACGATTCTTTCATCACCCGCACAACCTCGGCTCCGATAGCGTTGGCGGTTCCACGCCAACCGGAATGTGCCGCCGCCACCACACGTCGTTTTGGGTCGGCAAAAAACAGCGGCACGCAATCGGCGGTGAGAATCACCAACGGCAGCTCCGGCTCGTCCGTAACAAGAGCGTCCACCTCATCATAGGTGCGTTCCCGCATCACGCCGCAACCGGCATCCTCCGACGTAACACATCGTACATTGACGGAATGCGTTTGCCGTGTCATAACACATCGTTCAACGGGCACCCCCACAGCGGCACAAAACCGACGGTAATTTTCCGCCACGTTTTCTTTCGTGTCGCCACGGGTAAAGCTTAAGTTCATACTTTCAAAAATCCCATCGCTGACTCCGCCTAAGCGAGTAGACATTCCGTGTCGCACACAGGATAGCCTCGCCAATGCGGGAAACTCATAAATCAGCACCCCTTCCGTCTCTTTCGGGTGCAGGGTTTTTGTATTCGGGAGAGTCATCGTACAAAACCTCCGTTTCGTTTTCTTTTATCATAACACAAGAAAACCCATTTGTACAGCCATTTTCGCCGGGACTTTACAAATTCGATTTTTTATGGTATACTACATCTA
>JAZRYM010000013.1:0-12133 GCA_045600765.1 Acutalibacteraceae bacterium
AAACGTGGTGTAGGGGACGGCGCCTCGACGTCCCTTCGTAAAATTTTGATGTCACAAACGGCGGCTCCGTTAGCCTCGACGTCCCTTTGCGGGATTTTGATGTGACTGACGGCGGCAAGACCAAGGCCTTGCCCTACAAAACCGCCATAGGTTTTATCAAAATTCAAAAACCTGACCGTCGAGGACGCCGGTCCCTACACGTTGTTGGCTATGTCGCCGCCGATTTTTCGACAACCGCGCGGGTGTGCGACAACCACAAAACAGAGCCCCTCACGACCGTGAGGGGCTGTGTTGCGTTATTCTGCGTTTTCCGCTTGTTGTTCCAACGCGCGGTAATCGACTTTACCACGGTTTGTCGATGGACGGGTAGCCTGTCCGTTGCTTTTCTGCTTCCATTTTATTTACTCCTTTTCCTCTATCTCTTTCACAACCCGGCACGGCACGCCGCAAGCGAAGGTATTTGCCGGGATATCTTTGGTCACAACACTCCCGGCACCGATAACGGCATTATCGCCGATCGTCACGCCGGGACAAACGGTCACGCCGGATGCAAGCCACACGTTGTTGCCGATATGTATCGGTTGATTGATTTCAAAATCGCCGATTCTGTCGGGATGAAACGTGTGATCCATATACTGCACGATTCGCTTGGACGCTTCCAGTGGATGCTTGACGGTGCAGATTGTCACATTCGGAGCGATAAGGACATTATCGCCGATGTATACGTCTGTATGGTCTAAAATCGTCAGATTGAAATTAGAAAAGAAATTCTTTCCGATGTGGATATTGCTGCCGTACTGACAGTGGAACGGGCTTGTGACCTCGTATATCGGCGTTTCAATGTGCAGAAGTTTTTTGATGATTGCACGGCGTTTTTTCGTGCGCCAAATTGGGGTTTTGTTATATATTCCAAGCAGGAATTCCGCTTTGAACATCGCCTTAAAATGGGATTTGTCGGTTGGCTGAAAGATGACCGTTTCGTCGCTTGGTACAACTTGTTCGAATGATTCCTTTTCTGCTTCCATTTTTGTTTTCCTCCAAAATAAAAAAGTGCGCAGCCGAAGCCACGCACCGAAAAACGCATAACTCCGTCTTGCGCCACACAAGCCGACAAAACTACGAGAGAACGTCGAAATAGAGAATGCGTTTTTACCGAAATAAAAACACGTTCCCTACGTAGTTTTGTTATGTACTTGTGTGGCACTTGCATTGTAACACATTCGGAAAATTTTGTCAAAAGGTTTATTTTTTCTATTGTTTTTCTTAAAGGTCAAACTTTTGAAAATGGTGAAAACGTTCGAAATCACGAGAAAAAACGAGAAAATTAAAGAAAATCACCTAAAAACATTTTGCAAAGGTCAGAATTTGACTTTGACTATCTTTGACCTTTCGGTTATACTGCGGGAGAAGGATGAAAAAGCGAGGGCGCGGCGTAAAAACGCGGCGATGCCCGAAACGGTGCAAAGACATCGCAAAAAACTGCTAAGAAACCGAAAACAGCGAAAGAGGGAACGAAAATGCGCATAAGTGACATCATTACTGCCTATATTGAGGAGAGACTGAACGAAGCGGACGGGTCGGCGGAGTTGCAACGCAACCTGCTTGCCGACGAAATCGGCTGTGTGCCGAGCCAAATCAACTACGTGCTGTCCTCGCGGTTTACTCCGGCGCAGGGATATCTGATTGAGAGCCGTCGCGGTGGCGGCGGGTATATCCGCATTACGCGCGTCAGCCGGGCGGAGAGTGTGTCGCCGCTTGTGCAGTTGACGGCGGCGCTCGGTGACACGGTGGAGGAGGGGCAAGCGCGCCTGCTCATCGAACGGCTGTTGGAACGGGACATTTTATCGGTGAAAGAGGCGCGCTTGCTGCTTGCCGCCACCTCGGACAAAAGTTTTTGCGACGTGCCGCCGGAAGTGCGCGACCGTCTGCGTGCCACGATGCTCAAACGCCTTTTGACGGCGTTGAGCGTTTGAAAGGAGAAATGACGTATGCTGTGTCAACAATGTAAACAACATCCGGCGACCACCCACATCAAGCGGACGGTCAACGGAAAAACGACCGAAGTGCACCTGTGTGCCGCCTGCGCCAAAGAGCAGGGATTTTCGCCGCTGTTCGGCGGAATGGCGATGGATATGAGTAATTTTTGGGGCAATTTGTTCTCTGACCCGGGAAGTGCGGCGTTGCGCTCCACCCTTGCCTGCAACGGGTGCGGCTCCACCTTTGCGGAGATTGCGAACACGGGCAAAGTCGGGTGTCCGACCTGCTACGAGACATTTGCCGACCGCCTGCAACCGACGATTGAGCGTATCCACGGCAAGGCAACCCATGTCGGCAAACGCCCGACCGATACGCGTTTGACGGTGCCGCAAGCGGCGAAAAACGAGGAAAAAACGCCGACGGTCGAGGAGAAAATTGCCGCGCTGCAAAAAGAGTTGGAAGCGCGTATTGCGGCGCAGGAATATGAAAAATGCGCGGCGCTGCGTGACGAGATTGCGGCGCTGAAAACGGGCGAGGAGGGTGCAAAATGACAAAGAGATTTTGGTATCGTGACATCGGCGACGAGGGCGATGTCGTGCTCAGCACCCGCGTGCGCTTCGCCCGCAATATCGTGGGATTTCCCTTTCCCGAGCGGTTGGATGCCGCGCAAAAACAGGACGTGAAAGAAAAGGTGTTTGCCGCGCTGAAAGACGACCCCGAAGCGCTCCGCTATATCGACGTGTCGGCGCTTCCCCGGCGGGAAGCGGCGTCGCTTGTGGAGCGGCACCTCATCAGTCCCGCGTTCGCGGAATGTGACGGCGGGTCGGCGCTCTTTTTGAGCAACGACGAGGGGTTGTCGCTGATGGTCAACGAGGAGGATCACCTGCGGTTACAGACGTTCGGCGCGGGGCTTTGTCTCGATGCGTGCCTTGCCCGCGCGGACGAGATGGATACCCGCCTTTGCGAGCAGCTGCACTTTGCGTTTGACCGAAAGCTCGGCTATTTGACCCAATGCCCGACCAACCTCGGCACGGGGATGCGCGCGTCGGTGATGCTTCACCTGCCGGCGCTGACCGAGAGCAAAACCATTTCGCTCCTTGCGGGAACGGTGGCAAAACTCGGGTTGACCATTCGCGGGTTGTACGGCGAGGGCACGCGCGCCGAGGGCGCGGTGTACCAGTTGTCGAATCAGGTGACTCTCGGTATCACCGAGCGGGAAGCGATTGAAAATTTGAAAGGGGTGGCGATGCAAATCGTCACCGAGGAACGCCGCGCGCGGGAGCGCATTTGCCGCGACCCCGCTTATGAAGACCGCATTTGGCGCGCGCTCGGCGTGTTGAAAACCGCGCGGCTGTTGAACCACGAGGAGTGCGTGCGGCTGTTGTCCCTTGTAAAAATCGGCGCGTGTATGGGACTGCTTGACGTCCCACCTGAGACGGTTGCCGCGCTGCTTACCGATATCCAACCCGCCACTTTGGCGGCGGCGGAAAACAAAGATTTAGACCCCGGCGAGCGGGATGTCGCCCGCGCCGCCATGGTACGGGAAAGGTTGTGAGGATATGTATCTGTTCAAAGGATTTACCGAAAAAGCGAATAAAGCGCTCAATTTGGCGATTGAAGCCGCGCAGGAAATGGGGCACGGCTACGTCGGCACGGAACATATTGTGCTGGGGCTTTTGCGCGAGGGCACCGGCGTTGCCGCGGCGGTGCTTGTCAGCCGCGGGGTGAGCGCGGAAGCGTATGAGAAGCGCATTATCGAACTGGAAAACAGCGGTTCTCCCACGCGGTTGTCGCCGGCGGAGTTTACGCCGCGTTCCAAAAAAACGATGGAAACCGCGGTGGCGACCGCCGCGATGCTGAAACACGGCTACGTCGGCACGGAGCATATCTTGCTGGCGGTGGCGGAGGACGACACCAGCGTGTCGGTGCGGTTGCTCGGCGAATTCGGCGTGTCGCCGGAGGAGCTGATGGAGGACATTGCCGCATCCATTCAGTCGCCGTTGCCGCAGGCGGTGACGGACGGCGGCGCGCCGCGCGGCGGTAAGGCGGCGGGCGGAAAAACGCCTACGCTTGACCAGTTCGGGCGGGATTTGACCGCCGTGGCGAAAGAGGGCAAATTAGACCCCGTTGTCGGCCGCGCAAAAGAGATTGAACGGGTGGTGCAGATTTTGTCCCGCCGCACGAAGAATAACCCCTGCCTAATCGGCGAGCCGGGTGTCGGCAAAACCGCGATTGCGGAGGGGCTTGCGCAAAAAATTACCGACGGCACCGTGCCGGAACTGCTTGCCGGCAAGCGGGTGGTCACCCTCGATTTGAGCGGAATGGTCGCGGGGACGAAATACCGCGGCGACTTTGAAGAACGCATCAAAAACGCCATTGACGAAGTGGTGAAAGCGGGCGATGTCATCCTCTTTATCGACGAACTGCACACCTTAATCGGCGCGGGCGGCGCGGAGGGCGCGGTGGATGCCGCGAACATCCTGAAACCCTCGCTTGCGCGCGGCGAACTGCAAATTATCGGCGCGACCACCCTCGAAGAATACCGCAAGCACATCGAAAAAGATGCCGCGCTTGAACGGCGGTTCCAACCGGTGACGGTGGGCGAACCCACGCCGGAGGAAGCGGAGCAGATTTTGATGAGACTGCGCGCCCGTTACGAGGCGCACCACAAGGTGAAAATCACCGACGAGGCGCTGAAAGCGGCGGTCAAACTGTCGGTGCGGTATATTGCCGACCGCTTTTTGCCGGACAAAGCCATTGACCTTATGGACGAGGCGGCATCCCGCGTGCGGCTGAAAGCGTTTACTCCGCCGCCCGATTTGAAAGCGTTGGAAGCGGAGCAAAAACGGTTGACGGAGGAAAAAGCCGCCGCCGTCAACGAGCAGGATTTTGAGCGTGCGGCGCGGCTTCGTGACGAGGAAAAGGCGCTGAGCGAAAAACTGGATGTCCAAAAAGCCGAGTGGCAGGAGAAAAACGCGGGCATCACGGGCGAGGTGACGGCGGAGAACATTGCCGAGGTGGTCGCGGGCTGGACGGGGATTCCCGTCAGCCAACTGAACGAGGAGGAGAGCGAACGCCTGCTGAAAATGGAGGAGATTCTCCACCGCCGCATTGTCGGGCAAGACGAGGCGGTTAAAGCGGTTGCCAAAGCCATTCGCCGCGGCCGCGTGGGCTTAAAAGACCCGAAACGCCCGATTGGGTCGTTCATCTTTCTCGGCCCGACCGGTGTCGGCAAGACGGAACTGTGCAAAGCGCTCGCTGAAGCGATGTTCGGCGACGAAAACGCGATGATTCGCCTCGATATGTCCGAGTATATGGAGAAACACACCGTCTCGCGGCTTGTCGGTTCTCCTCCCGGCTACGTCGGTTATGACGAGGGCGGACAACTGACCGAAAAAATCCGCCGCAAACCCTACTCGGTGGTGCTGTTCGACGAAATCGAAAAAGCCCATCCGGACGTCTTTAATATGCTGTTGCAGATTTTGGAGGACGGCGTGCTTACCGACGCGCAAGGGCGGCGGGTGGATTTCAAAAACACCGTGATTATCCTCACCTCCAACGTGGGCGCGCGGCTGATTACCGAAAAGTATTCCTTTGGCTTCGGCACGGGCGACGAGGAGTCGGAAACCGCCGCCGCACGGCAGAGAACGAAGGACAAGGTGATGGCGGAACTGAAAAAGACCTTCCGTCCCGAATTCTTAAACCGCGTGGACGATACCATCGTCTTTGACCGCCTGACGGCGGAGGATATCGCCGAGATTGCCCGTCGGATGCTCCGCACGCTCGACGCGCGTATGGCGGAGATGGAACTGCATTTGGACGTGACCGATGCCGCTGTGACGCACCTCGCCAAAGCGGGGTTCGACGACGTGTACGGTGCGCGACCGCTTCGTCGGGCAATTCAGTCGGAATTAGAGGACGCGCTTGCCGAAAAAATGCTGGAAGGCACCTTCCGCGCCGGCGACACGGTGCGCGTGGATGTAAAGGATGATGCCCTTACCTTTGAAAACGCCACCGCCTAAATCCAATCGAAAAAGCGCCCCAACTATACTGACGTATAGCGGGGCGGTTTGACAATGTTCTGCGCCAAAATCTCGTGTTTTCAAGGAATGCATTCCTTACGAACGCCCGGCCAACGCCGGGCGCTTTCTTATGCGGTTTTTCGTCGAAGGTATCCCTTGCGAAGCAGGTCAAACGGCACGACCGTAAAGGCGAGAACCATTACAGAAATCAGCTCGTTGAGCGGCAATCCGCTGGTGCGGAACAGGGTGCCGCCGAGATAGATAAGCCCGATTTGCACCAAAAAGACGGTGCTCATCACCCACAAAAATGCGCGGTTTTCCGATAAATGGGCAAACAGCCACAATCGCTCGGTGCGGGCGTTCAAACTGTTGAAAATTCCGCTGAACACAAAGAGGGCGAAAAAGGCGGTGAGCGGAAACGCGCTTCCCGCATCGGGCGCAAAGCGGTGCGCGGTGAGCGGCAGTTTCAAAAAGAGCAGACACAGCGCGACGGTGTAGCCACCGGTCAAAAAAATCTGCCCGCACATTTTGCGCGTGATAATCGGCTCGGAGAGGGGAAGCGGCTTTTTTTGCATCGTCTCTTTTTCGGGCGGTTCGCCTGCAAACGCCAACCCCGCGAGGGTATCCATAATGATGTTAATCCACAGCATTTGCATAACGGTCACGGGCGTGTCGATGCCGATAAACGGGCCGAGAAGCGACACGCCGACGGCGCAGAGGTTCATTGTCAACTGAAAGACGAGGAATTTGCGGATACTCATAAAAATGGTGCGGCCGTAGAGAATGGCTTTGCCAATCGAGCGGAAATCGTCGTTGAGAATGACGATGTCGCCCGCCTCTTTTGCCACTTCGGTGCCGCTTCCCATCGCAAACCCCACGTCCGCTTTTTTGAGCGCGGGTGCATCGTTTAAGCCGTCACCCGTCATCCCGACCACAAGGCCGCACTCCTGCGCGAGTGCCGCCAAACGGGTCTTGTCGGCGGGCAACGCCCGCGCCACCACCGCGAGGTGTGGGAGCGCTTGTCTCACCGCATCGTCGCTCATTGTGTGCAAGTCGTCCGCGTCGAGAACGAGGGTTTTGTCACCGCGCAAAATGCCCGCTTCCGTCGCGAGAACGTGCGCTGTGTCGCGGTTGTCGCCCGTCATCATTACGACGTGTACGCCCGCGTTTTGCACGGTACGCACCGCTTCGCGGATTTCGGGGCGCAAGTCGTCGCGAATGCCGCAAAGCCCGATAAGGGTTAGGTGGTCGGGTAACCCGTCGTCCGTCGGAAGCGCCGCCGCCTGCGCGAGTAGGAGCACCCGCATCGCGCTTTCGGTCAGCATTTCGAGCCGCCGCGCCATTTTGCCGCTTTCGAGCGGGCGCACCGTGCCGTTTTGGTCAAGATAGGTGTCGCAAAGAGGCAAAAGCCGCTCAGGCGCGCCTTTGATAAGTACGCACCCGTCCGCATCGCACGCCGCCCATTTGCGTTCGCTTGAAAAGGGAATACGGCGGGTGACGTTCGGCGGCGGCGCGCCTTTTTTCGGGCACGCATAGGCGAAAAGCGCGCGGTCGGTGCCGTTGCCGCCGACAATCGTGCCGTCCGCCGTCAGCGCGCAGTCCGTGTTGTCGCGGCACCCGCGCATCACCGCGTGGAACAGCGGGGGATATTGCTTCAAATCCACCCGCCGGCGGTAAAATTGCCCCGCGCCGTCGCAAAACAGCGCCATTTCGGGCGCACCTTTGGTCAGTGTGCCCGTTTTATCGGTAAAGAGAATGTTGAGACTGCCCGACGTCTCGATACCGACCAGTTTACGCACGAGCACGTGGTCTTTGAGCATCCGCCGCATATTGGCGGACAGCACGACGGTAATCATCATCGGCAGTCCCTCCGGCACGGCGACGACCACCACCGTGATGGCGAGGGTAGCCGCGTGGAGCAGGTGGGTGAGCCACGTCTGCACGGGGAGTGCCGCCAGCACCGCCGCGTTTCCGCCCGTCTCGCGCCACAGCGAAAGCGACAAGTCGGCGAGCGCCACCAAAAGGGCGGCACCGTAGCCGATGCGCGAGAGGATTTTGGCGAGGTGGGACAAGCGGATTTTTAAGGGGCTGTCCCGTTCTTCCGTCTGCATTTCGGTCGCCATTTTGCCGTACAGTGTGTGCGCGCCCACCGCCCGCACCAGCATGATGCCGTTTCCGCTTTGTACGATACTCCCGCGAAAGAGCGCGACGGGGGAGGATAGCGTGGGTTCTTCGTCGGTTGCCGCCGCACCCGCGCGTTTTTTTGCCTCGCGGCTTTCGCCGTTTAGGGCGGACTGGTCTACCGCAAGAGTGCCCTCAATGAGCACCCCGTCGGCGGGCACGCGCTCACCGGCGGACAGCGCGACGAAATCGCCTACTACCACGTCGGCGATGGGCAGGCGCCTAAGTCCCTCCGCGCGTTTGACACGGCAAAAAATCTTGGCGTTTTCCTCCTGTAACGCCTCGAATGCCGCTTCGCTTCCGCGTTCGGAGAGGGTGGAAACGAGGGCAGCAAGCAGAATGGCGACCGCGATGCCGACCGCTTCAAACCAATCGAAATTGCGAAACAGTACCACAAGGTTTAGCCCGAGCGCCGCCAGTAAAATTTTAATAATCGGGTCGCCGAAACCCGCTAAAAATTGCCGCCAAAATGAGGGCCGCGCGGCAACGGGCAAGGTGTTGTCGCCGTGTGCGCGGCGGGAAGATTCCGCTTGTTTTGCGGTGAGCGGTGAGGGGGAAAGTGCCACAGCCGAGTTCTCCTTTCGCAAAAAAATAGGGTTCCCTACACCTTATTCCGCCGGTGAGCAAAGTAGACCGACAAAGCGGCGCAGAAAAAGTAAAAAAATGCGAAAAAAGCCTTGACAAACGGGTGGAAAGTGGGTATAATAGTCACGTTGTCCGCGCGCTGACCGAGCGCATTTTGACAATGTGGCCCGGTAGTTCAGCTGGTTAGAACGCTAGCCTGTCACGCTAGAGGTCGACGGTTCGATCCCGTTCCGGGTCGCCAAATGCTGATATAGCTCAGTAGGTAGAGCGCATCCTTGGTAAGGATGAGGTCACCAGTTCGACTCTGGTTATCAGCTCCAAAGCGAAAATCCTATCACGTAAGTGGTAGGATTTTCGTCTTTCTGATGTGTTTCAAACCCAAAATTCACAAAACGGAGGATTTCCTTATGACCTATTCCGTTACCGTGGCGGGTGTCAAACGCGATTTGACGATTTGCAAATTGACCGATACGATGTCGATTGCCGCGTTTATCATTCTCGGCGACGTGGAGTTGACTTGCGCCTGCGCCAAAGCGCTTCTCGAAAAAGCGCCGGAGTTCGACTATATGGTGGTGCCGGAAGGGAAATCCATTCCGCTGATTCACGAAATGGCACGCCAAAGCGGCCGCAACGAGTATTTCCTCGCGCGCAAGAAGAAAGAGGCGTATATGCAAGGTGTGTTTGAGGTAACGTACCAATCCACCACTACCGAGGGTGAGCAACAACTGTTTATGGATGTTGCGGATGCCGCCAAAATGAAAGGCAAACGCATCCTTCTCCTCGACGATATCATTTCGACCGGTGGTTCGCTTGCCGCGCTGGAATCCCTTGTGAAGCGAGCGGGCGGCAACGTGGTTGGTCGTATGGCTATCTTTGTCGCGGGCGACGCCGCTAAACGCGACGATATTCTCTTTCTCGAACCGTTGCCGTTCTTTCATCCCGACGGCACCGTGATGGCGTAAAAAGTTTTCGTAAGGGTTTTTCACTTTTTTCAAAAACCATTGAAAATTGCCGCATACCGTGTTATACTATTTGTTAGATGTTTAAAAATTCACAAAACGGAGGTTTCTATTATGGTCTATCCTATTACCGTGGCGGGTGTCAAACGTGACTTGCCCATCTGCAATTTGTCCGACACGTTGTCTATTGCCGCGTTCGTCATTTTCGGTGACGTGGAATTGACGTGTGCCTGCGCCAAAGCGCTGCTCGAAAAAGCGCCGGAATTCGACTATATGGTTGCACCGGAAGCGAAATCCATTCCGCTCATTCATGAAATGGCGCGTCAAAGCGGCCGCAACGAGTATTTCCTCGTGCGCAAAAAGAAAAAGGCGTATATGAACGGTGTGTTTGAGGTGGACGACAAATCCATCACGACCGAGGGCGACCAAAAACTGTATATGGACGGTGCCGATGCCGCCAAAATGAAAGGCAAACGCATCCTCATCCTCGACGACGTGATTTCGACCGGCGGTTCGCTTGCCGCGGTGGAAAACCTCGTGGAGCAAGCCGGCGGCAACGTGGTTGCCAAAATGGCGATTCTCGCCGAGGGCGATGCCGCCAAACGCGACGACATTCTTTTCCTCGAACCCCTGCCGCTCTTTCATCCCGACGGCACCGTGATGGCGTAAAAACGCGAAAAACAAAATCGATTCAAACACCCGCTTGCATTGTTTTTTGATGCAAGCGGGTATTTTTGTGAAACCCCTTGTAATTTCCGAAAATTGTGCTATACTATCTCCTTGTAAAAGAATAAACGCAAGCCGCTTCGCTTTTGCGAAGAACTGACCGCGCCGCCGGACGGCGCGCGAGGGGATAAGGAAATCGCGGTGCAAGTCCGCGGCAACAGCCATTACCGTAACTCGGCACTTTGCCGTCAAGTCGGAATGCTTATCGGTTTGTGAGCCGTAAAAGACTCTTGGGTAACGTGGGGAGCGGGCAAAACGGGACGAGCAGACCGGTTTGTATTTGTCAAAAAGCACCCTACAAGAAGGGTGCTTTTACTTTATCCTTTTATAGACAAGTTTTCAAGACAAGAAAGGATGAAAAAATGAAACAAACATTGAAACGCCTGCTTGCGGTGGCACTTTTTACGGTGCTTATGTTGACCGTTACCGCCTGCAACGCCGACACTTCCGAAAACGACACCGCATCGACCGCATCGACCGCGGCAACCGCGAGCGTGTGGGACGAGGCAACCTATAAGGAGGACACCGCTTTCGGTACGGGGAACACCACCGTGCAGGTGGAGGTCAAAGTGGACGACAAGGCAGTCACCTTTACACTCAACACCGATAAAACCACCCTCGCCGATGCGTTGCTTGAACACGACCTCATCGCCGGTGACGCGGGCGACTACGGTTTGTACGTTAAAGTGGTCAACGGTATCACCGCCGACTACGACAAAGACGGACACTACTGGTCGCTTTGCAAAAACGGCGGTGCGGTGATGACCGGCGTGGATGCGACGAAGATTCAAAACGGAGAGCACTATGAACTCGTCTACGCAAAATAAGGCGCGGGCGGTAAAGTGTCAAGGGAAAGGCCTTTCCATCTTTGAGATGGCGCTGTTCGCTATGCTCGGTGCGCTGATGTACGGCTCAAAGGTGGCAATGGCGGCGCTCCCGAACATTCATCTGCTCGGAATGTTCGTGATGACCTTTACTCTCGTTTTTCGACAAAAAGCGCTCATTCCGCTCTATCTCTACGTACTGTTAGAGGGTCTGTTCGGCGGGTTTTCGCTGTGGTGGCTTCCGTATTTGTATGTGTGGACGGTGCTGTGGGGTGTGACGATGCTTTTGCCGAAAACGATGCCGAAAAAGGTGGCGTGCGTGGTGTATCCCGTCGTGTGCGCTTTGCATGGGCTTTTGTTCGGTACATTCTATGCACCGGCGCAGGCGCTCTTATTTCACTTAAACTTTCACCAGACGGTGGCGTGGGTGGTCGCGGGATTGCCGTTTGACGCCCTGCACGGGCTCGGCAACCTCGTGGCGGGATGTCTTATTCTGCCGCTGTCGGAACTGATGAACAATCTGCTCAAAAAATTGCACCCCTAAGCTGGGAGGGGTGCGATTGCAAAGATATCATGCGAGCTTTTCAATAATCCCCGCCAAGTATTTACGCACCATCAGCGTATCTTTCATATTGATTTCGCCGTCCGCATTCGCATCGGCGTTCACCAAATCAACGGTAACAATCTTCTTCGGGCGTGCGGGATTCATATCCCAAAACACCCACACGTTTTCCTCTTTATCAAAGTTGATATGTCCACAGAGAAACGCCCGAAGCATCAGCACGTCCTTCATATTGACCGCGCCGTCGCCATTCGCATCGCCGAGCATCACCGGCTCGGCATTTGTCGCGGAAGCGGT
>JAZRYM010000014.1:0-29212 GCA_045600765.1 Acutalibacteraceae bacterium
CGAACTCTCCGCCCAGGTGGACGAGATTGACGAAGACCTCGCCGCGGTGGAAGAAGACGTCTATGACGACGGTTGCGGCTGCGGTTGCGGCTGTGGCGACGATTGCGACTGCGGTTGCGATTGCGGTTGCGGTTGCGGCGACGACGATGAGGAATTTTACGAGGTCACCTGCCCCGCGTGCAACGCCGACTTCGAGGTGGACGAAGAAACCCTGCTCGAAGGCGCGATTGTCTGCCCGAACTGCGGACAAAACCTCGAATTTGACATCGAGGAATGCTGCTGTGACGACGATTGCGATTGCGATTGCGAAAAATAAAACCCTAAACAACCATCGAAACCACCGCCCCGGCAAATGTCAAGGCGGTGGTTTTCAAAAAATCATTGACAAATCGAATTTTCGTGCTATAATAAAGACAAAGAGGCTACCGATAGACGGTTAGCCCCGTGTTTTGGTTAAAAAATAACCGCTACCGTTGGCTTGGGGCGGGTATTTTTTTATGCTTACGATGTAGCCTGTGGCTGCAACAAGGATTAATACTACTAAAAAGTAATAGTCCATAGCATCACCCCCTTTTTCAAGAGGGCAAATGCCCTCTTTTAAGTGAGGGCTAACCGCCTACCGTTATGGTAACCTCTTTGGGTGTAAAACACCGTGGGCATTGTACCATATCCTGCAAAGATTGTCAACCAAAAAGACGGTCAAGCGTTGACCGTCTTTCTTTATGCCGTTTTTCTCACTTCGACGTACTGCCGAACCCACCGTTACGCACGGCGGTGGCTTCGTCGTCCTCCGTCACACCGAACGGCAGGAAAATTCCCTGCGCGAACCCGTCGCCCGCTTTGAGACTCAGGGTTTTGCCCGCTTTGCCGTCGTTTGTGATTTTAATAAAAATGTGGCCCTCGTTGTCCGAGCCGTAGTAATCGCTGTCGATGATGCCGACCGTGTTGTCCAGTTGCAGGCGGAACTTAAATCCGAGCCCGCTGCGCGGAAACACGCACAACACCCATCCGGGCGCGATTTTCGCGCGAATACCGGTGGGGATTTTCGCCGTCTGTCCGGGCGAAAGGGTCACGTCGCACGGGAGCACAAAATCGTACCCCGCCGACCCGACGGTGGCGCGCACCGGCAGACGTACCGCGGCAGAGGCGGCGGCGACGTCGGTATCGGGGAACGCATCGGCAAAATCCGCCGCAAAACGCGCCGCCGACACCCGCTCAAACTTCCCGACTACGGGCAGTTTCAACTCGTTCATTTACGCTTCCTCCGTTTTGTGCACGGTTTTCGTAAACCCGCATCCCTCGGTCTGGCAGAACAGTTTTTCCGTCTTGCCCTTTTTCACAAACAGCGTTTTACCGCATTGCGGGCACACCTCGGCGCTCGGTTCCGTCCACGACACAAAGTCGCATTTCGGATAGTTACTGCACCCGAAGAACCGCCGCCCGTTGCGGGATTTTTTCGCCAAAATCGCACCGCCGCATTTCGGGCAAACACCAGCGGTCTTTTCGACAAGCCGTTTGGTGTTTTTACATTCGGGATAGCCGGGACACGCCAAGAATTTGCCGAAGCGACCCGCTTTAATCACCATTTTCCTCCCGCACAGTTCGCACACCTCGTCCGTTTCCACCTCCGGCACTTTGATGCGCTCACCCGACAGCGTTTGCTCCGCGGCATCCAGGCGGTTTTTGAAATCGCCGTAAAATTCATCCAGCGTTTTTACCCAGTCGCTCTCGCCGCCCTCCACCGCGTCCAGACGTTTTTCCATCTGCGCGGTGAATTTCACGTCGACGATTTCGGGGAACTGCTCCTCCATCCATTTGGTGGTCACTTCGCCGAGGGCGGTCGGCTTAAACGCCTTGCCCGCCCGCTCAATATACTCGCGGGACAAAATGGTGCTGATGGTCGGCGCATAGGTGGACGGACGGCCGATGCCGTTCTCCTCCATCGCTTTGACGAGCGACGCCTCGGTAAACCGCGCCGGCGGTTGGGTAAAGTGTTGGTTCGGGGTAAGGGATTTGAGGGTGAGTTCCATCCCCTCCGCAAGTTCGGGAAGCGAGGCGTTCTCCTCGTCCTCCTCGTCCTTGCCCTCCACATACAGCACCGTATACCCGTCAAACGCGACGGTGTAGCCGGATGCCTTAAACACATAGTTGCCCGCCTCAATATCCGCTTGGCAGGTCTTTTGGACACACACTTCCATAAGGCTCGCGATAAACCGCTCCCAAATCAACTTATACAGTTTGTACTGGTCGGCGGTGAGCGCCTCTTTCACGGAAGCGGGCGTAATGGACGGCGTAGACGGGCGAATTGCCTCGTGCGCGTCCTGCGCGCCTTTGCGGGACTTGTAGTGGCGGGGTTTTTCCGGCAAATACTCTTTGCCGTACACCTGCTCAATATAGGCGTTGCCCTCTTTGCGGGCATCTTCCGAAATGCGCAGGGAATCGGTACGCATATAGGTGATAAGACCGACCGCGCCGATACCGGGCAAATTCACGCCCTCATAGAGTTCTTGCGCGGTTTTCATCGTCCGCCGCGTCTCAAACCCCAGTTTGCGGTTGGCTTCCTGCTGTAACGTCGAGGTGACGAACGGCGGCGCCGGTGTCACGCGGCGTTGGCTGTATTTGACCGCGCCCACTTTGTAGGTTGCCGCTTGCAACTCCTCGGAAATCGCGGTGGCGGCGGCACCGTCGCTGATTTTGATTTTTTGTTTTTTGTCGCCGTAGAATTTGGCGGGGAACGCTTTGCGACTGCCTTTCGTATGAAGCAGGGCATCGAGCGTCCAATATTCCTCGCTTTGGAACGCGCGGATTTCCTCCTCGCGGTCGATAACCAGTTTCACCGTCGCCGATTGCACACGGCCGGCAGACAACCCTTTACGGATTTTCCGCCACAAGAACGGGCTGATTTTATAACCCACAATGCGGTCAAGCACGCGGCGCGCCTGTTGCGCGTTGACAAGGTCCATATCAATGGCGCGCGGATGCGCCATCCCCTGCTTAATGCCGCTTTGGGTAATTTCGTTAAAGGTCACGCGGTTTTTGTCTTTCAAATCGACACCGAGCAAACTCGCCAAGTGCCACGAAATGGCCTCTCCTTCGCGGTCCGGGTCAGCCGCGAGCAACACGCGGTCGGCACGGTCGGCGTGCTCGCGCAGTTCGCGGATGAGCGCGGATTTGCCCGCGATGTCCACATAACGGGGTTTGAACCCGTGCTCCACATCCACGCCGAGCAGGGTTTTCGGTAGGTCGCGGACGTGCCCTTTGGATGCCATAACCTCGTACCCGCTTCCCAAATATTTTTGAATGGTTTTTGCTTTGGAGGGAGACTCCACAATCACCAAAGTTGCCATCGTTATCGTCCTTTCCTTACAGCCGAGCGGGCGTATTGCCGACCGGCAAAACTCTGTACCGCGCCAAACAGTTCCAACTCGGTCAATGCCGAGAGCACCACCGCCGGAGAAAGCGCGGTTTCCTCGGCGATATCGTCCAAGTTTTTCGGGATTGCCGTAAGTGCGGCAAACACCGTCTGTGCCGGTGCGGATGCGCCGTCCGGCAAGGTTTCCACTACCGCGACGTCCGTTTCTTTCGGCGCGGCAGGTGGCGTTTTAGGCGCCATCGCGGACGGTTTTGCTTTTTCCGTTTCTTTTGCTTTTTCCGCCCGTTTTTTGAACAAGCGACGGCGCGGACGGTCGGAAGAATCCGACTCCTCGTTTGCCACCGCCTTTTTGCGGAATTCCTCTTCCGCGGTAAACGCCGCCGCCAAATCCATCGCCGCGGCGTAAGTCGGCAGATATTCCGACAGCACGTCGGTACTGCGGGTAACGAGCAATGCTCCTTCCCGAATGAGGTTGTGACAACCGGCGCACCATACCTCGTCGCCGGGAACGGCGAACACGTCGTGCCCTTGTTCCCGCGCGCAATGAGCGGTAATCAGGGTGCCGCTGCGCGCCTGCGCTTCGGTCACAAGCGTGCCGAGCGACAAGCCCGCCATTAAGCGGTTACGCACGAAAAAGGTGCCTTTGCCGACCGTGGTTCCCGGCGGGTATTCGGAAAAGAGTGTCCCGCCGCAGTCAAGCAACCTCTCGCGTAACGCGGCGGTCTCCGTCGGGTAATTGACGTCCAGTCCGCACGCCTGCACCGCTATGACGTTGCCGCCGCAATCGAGCGCGGTTTGCATCGCCACCGCATCTCCGCCAATCGCACCGCCCGACACAATGGTAGCACCACCGGCAACGAGACCCGCCGTCAAATAGGCGGTTTTGTGCGCACCGACGGGCGTGATACTGCGCGGGCCGACCACCGTTACGCAAAGCGAATCTTCGGGAAGCCCGCGAAAATCGCCTTTGCCGTAAAGCACGGGCGGCAAGTCGGGCAAATTGAGAAGTCGCGCGGGATAAAGCGCGTCGTCCGGTGTCAGCACGAAGATGCCGTTTTTCTCGCACGCGGCAAGCACCGCTTCGGCATCGGCAAGCGTGGTTTCTTTCAGCCGTTTTATGAGGTCTTGTTTCATTCCCGCGGCAGCAAGCGCCGTTTCGTCCGCCTCAAAGACGGCGCGGGGATGTTCCAGCGCGCGCAAAAGGGGCGCGACCGCGGGATTACCCGCTTTCAGCGCCAACGAAAGCCATATCCAGAAAAGCCGAATATCCATCGCGCTCGCTCCCGTGTTTTTGTGATTTTTTACTTTTGCAGTTCCCACATCGTAAGGCACGCCGCCACCGCCGCGTTGAGCGATTCGGCGCGTCCGCGCATGGGAATGGTCACCCGCTTGGTGCAGGCGTTTTGCACGTCCTCGGTGAGGCCGTTCGCCTCGTTGCCGATAACGCAAACGCATCCGTCACCCAATTCCACGTCGGTAATCGGGGTGGCTTCGCTGTCCGCCACGCAGGCGTAGACGGAAAACCCTTGCAACCGCAAAAGACGGATGCTTTCCGACAAATTGTCCACCCGTCCGGTCGGCAGGCGCAACGCGCCGCCCATACTGCCGCGCAGCACTTTCGGGTTATCGAGCGCCACGCAATCGTCCGACAGCAGAATACCAGACAAATCGAACGCTTCCGCCGTGCGCAAAATGGTGCCCATATTGCCGGGGTCGCGCACCGCTTCCAGCGCCAGATACCGCCCGTCGAGCGGGAGCATTCCACTCGAAAGTTTGTCCGGCAGGCGACGGCACACGCAAAAGAGCCCTTGCGGGTTTTGGGTGTCGCCGATTTGCGCGGCAAGCGCGTTCGAAATCTCATACACCGTGCCCGCCTTGTCGCGCACCGCTTTCACCTGCGCGGGATAGCGGCGCTCCGCATCGGGGGAGATAAACGCCTCCACCACCGTCACGTCGGCGGTAGATACCTCGGCACAAAGGCGCGCGCCTTCAAGCACGAACAATCCCGTTTCCCGCCGCGCGTGGGCATCGGAGAGCAGACGGCGCACCCGTTTTACCGCCGCGTTATCTCGGCTTGTTACGGTCATCGTCGTCCTCCCCTTTCCGGTAATTTTATCGGTACTTTTTTAGTACATTATAGGAACGAATTTCGCGAAAAAACCCGTTCCGAAAAATCAAAAATACGGTCGGCAGATTTGTCGACCTATGCAAGTCGTCCGTCGGCGCGCGTAGGCGCACCGACGGACAAAGTGTTATTTATTGAGCGCCGCTTTCGCTTGCTCGGTCAGCGCCGTGAACGCTTCCGCGTCCGCAATGGCAATCTCCGAGAGCATTTTGCGGTTGAGGGTGACACCCGCTTTTTTCAGACCGTTCATAAAGGTCGAGTAGTTCATCCCGTTCATTTTCGCGGCAGCGGAAATACGGGTAATCCACAGACGGCGGAAATCACGTTTGCGCTGTTTACGGCCGATATACGCATATTGACCGGATTTCATAACCGCTTCTTTGGCGGTACGGAACAGCTTGGATTTACCTTGATAATAACCCTTAGCGAGTTTCAGAACTTTTTTTCTTCTTTTGCGCGTCATCATTGCGCCTTTAACACGAGCCATTGTCTATACCTCCTAATGACGATTATTTGTACGGAATCATGCGTTTGACGGCCGCCACGTTGGTCGCATCCGCCACGGCGGTTTTCCGCAGATTTCTTTTGCGTTTGGTGGTTTTCTTGTTCAGGATGTGCGATTTGTAGGCTTTCGCGCGCAGGACTTTGCCGCCCTTGCTGAGCTTAAAGCGTTTTTTCGCACCGCTGTGCGTTTTGATTTTCGGCATAATGTATATCCTCCTTAATAATGTGTTACTTGGCCGGCTTCGGCGCTAAGAACATCAGCATGTGACGGCCCTCCAACTTGGCGGGTTTTTCAATCACAGCCACTTCCTCGCACGCCGTCGCGAAACGGTCCATAATGGTCTGCCCGAGCTCGGGGTGACCCATTTCACGTCCGCGGAACCGGATTGATACCTTGACTTTGTTGCCCTGCTTCAAAAACTTGGCGGCTTGACGCTGTTTTGTGTCGAAATCCGCCACGTCGATATTGAGACCGAGGCGCACCTCTTTCGTCTCGACGACGTGCTGGTTTTTGCGGGCATCCTTTTCGCGTTTTGCCTGCTCGTAGCGGTACTTGCCGTAGTTCATAATGCGGCATACCGGCGGGTTGGCGTTGGGCGAAATTTTCACCAGATCCAAATCTTGTTCATCCGCCAATTTTTGGGCCTCAGCGGCAGACATAATACCAATCTGTTCTCCGGTTGCGCCAATCACACGAATTTCCGCATCGCGGATTTGCTCGTTGATCTGCATTTCTTTGTTAGCGATAGTAAGCACCTCCGTAACAATAAAAAAGCGGGCAGTTCTTGCCCGCTTTGAAACAGCTACTTACACGAAAGTCGCGTAAAATCAGCAGATTGACCTGTCGGGAACGAAATCCGCAGGTGAAAGCGGGTAAGGCTTTGCTTTGTTTTGCAAGAGACATTGTACCACCCGAAACCGGGTTTGTCAAGCACTTTTTTTCTTTTTATTTGCAACAATAATCGCAATAATCGCAATCACGAGGACAACCGCGGCAACCGCACCGGCGACAATATAGAGCACCGGAGAATGAAGAAGTCCGGCGCTGTGGTATTCCACCGTGTATTTACCGTAAATCACGTCGTCGCCGAGCGAGCTCTCACCCTTGTAGGTGAAATCGCAACCGAGTTCAAACCCAATCGGTTTTTTCTCTCCGTTTTCGATATCCATTGTCACGGACAGATTGCCCGCTTTGTCGTAAGTGTCGTCAAATACCGTTTTTCCGCCCGCTTTCACCGTCAGGTGCAGCGCTTTCAAATACGCGACCGCATCGGGGTTGTCAAGCGGCAACTGAAAATCCGAAAGGGTCACGGTAATATCCTCACCCGACATATTCGACAGCCAAAGCGTGCCGTCGTCGCGGTGCTGACCGGCGGTCAACTGCGGATACTCCCAGAAGCAGGATTCGGTTTGCGACGGTGTCACTTCCGTCTGCCCGCTGTTGCGGGTAATTACCACCGTCGTCTCGTTATCGAGCGATTCTTCTGCCGACGCGGAAAACGACAGCATCACGCACAAAAGAAGAATCAAAAGCCCTGCGGCTACCCTTTTTCTCATTGATTTTCCTCCTTTTTGCGGTTTGCTTCGTGTTTGTTCAGCGCAATCGTGAGAATGACGAACAACACAAGCAACCCACCGAGCACATACCAGGTAAACATCGGAATGGAAATATCGGCAAACAGACCGCTTTGGTTGTCCTCTTGGAAGGTGTCGCCTTCCGCTTGCGCCGACGACTCGCCGGTGCCGTTTTCGTCACTTTCGGCAGGCGGTTCTTTCGGCGGGCTGAAATCCAGTCCCGCACCGGACGCCAAATACGCAATGCTCTTTTTGTCCAAAATACCTCGGAACACCGCCACGTCGTCCACCAATGCCGACAGCGTATACGGGGTGTCACCCACCGTGCCGCCGACACGCACGCCGTTGGCGCTCAAAAGAGTGCTCGCATCTTTCAGCGGTTCTTCAAACCAGTGCACGCCGTTGACGTAGAGTTTAATCGCCTTGCGGCTGATGGTGATGGTGAGGTGCGTCCACTCGTTTTTGCGAATGGCGTAATCCACCCCGCCGGAAGTGAGGTTGTACGCCTCCACGTGCTTGCCGGAACTGCCCGAAATCTTGTATTCGAGAGTCACGCCGTCAATACGATACGCCGTACCGTCTTCGCCCTCCATCACGTTGTCACGGTAACCGTGCAAATTGAGGGTGAAATAGTTTTCGGCATCCCGGAACACGGTAAACAACTGTTGGTTCAGTTCCGATTGCGGATTGTCCGTCACGCCGCCGAGCCAGTTGACAAAGCCGACAACCGAGATTTCACCCGAACAAAGCGCCGAGTTGGGATATTCCAAATAATCGCCCGCACCGTTTAAGTGAATGGCTTTTCCGTGGACGCCGCCATCCTCCCAGTCGAGTGCGTCGGGCGTGGTAATCGTTCCGCCGCGCACCGCCACAAGGCTCGGCACCGCCGTATCTTTTTCATCCACCAAAACGATTTTGGATTGGCTGGCGCCGGGCAACGTCTCAGCGGCCGTGCCGACCGTACCGGTCAACACCAACGCCAAAAGACAAACGAGCGTCAATCCTGCCCGCAAACCGCGTCGTGCTTTCATATTCACGTCTCCTTTTTTCGGATTTCCGTTCCGCTTTACGGAATTCTTATTTTTTGCCGGCGGACAATCCCGCCGCCGCACCTGCAAGCAGGTTGGTCTCATAACTGAACGTCAGCGCCTGCCGCTCCCGTTCGCGCTTAAACGCGAGGGCAATCATCCGGTCAAGCAAATCGGCAAACGGCACACCCGCCGCTTCCCATAAGTAGAAAGACAGCGACCCGGGAATGGTGTTGATTTCGTTCACCCACAGTTCGCCCGTCTCCTTGTCGTTCAAAAAGTCGATACGGGACACGCCGAGACAACCGAGCGCCTGAAAGGTTTTTACCGCGTATTCCTGCACCTGTTTCGTCATCTCATCCGGAATATCCGCCGGGCAGCGGCGTTTCAAGTCGGACATACCGCCCGACCCTTTGCTTCCGCTGTCGCCTTTGCTGCCGCCCTTGCTCCCGCCGGACATATATTTGTCCTGATAACTGAGAATATCGGTCGCGTTGAGCGGCTCCTCGCAGACGGATGCCTGCGCCTCGTACATATCGCCGAGCACCGAGCAGTTGATTTCGCGCAGGTTGCTTACCGCGTGTTCAATCAAAATGCGAGCGGAGAATTGCGCCGCCAAGTCAAGCGCGCGTTCAAGCGCCTCGCGGTTGTCCGCTTTGGAGATGCCGACCGAACTGCCGAGGTTGACCGGCTTCACCACCACGGGATAACCGAGTTCCGCCTCCACACGGTTCATCACATCGTCCGCCGCGGCGGCATACGCCTGCCCCGTCACCTCCATCGCGGGAAGCACCGGCACGCCCGCTTCGCGCAGGACGGATTTCATCCGCCCTTTGTCCATACCGAGCGCGGAGCTCGTCACATCGCACGCCGCATAGGGCACGCCGAGCAATTCGAGATAGCCCATCAGCGTACCGTCCTCCACGTTGGTGCCGTGCACCACGGGGAGCACCACCTCAAACGAGCCGACGCGGTTATCGCCGAATTTCTTTTGCGGGAAACGGAACATCTCCACCCCGTTTTCGCCTTTCATCAGCGTCACCTGCACCCCGTTTTCAAGGCAGGTTTTCAGGTCGGCGTAGTTTTTAATCTCGCCCATCGCCTCGCCGGTAAAAAAGCGGTTGTCTTTGGTGAGATAGAGCGGAATCGGCTCGTATTTCTCGCGGTCAAGCGCGTGAAACGCCTGCAACCCGGAAATTACGGATACCTCGTGTTCCACGCTGTTCCCGCCGAACAGCACCGCCACTTTCGTCTTCGTTGTCATCGTGTCAAACCCCTTTGCTCGTTTAGTCGCGTTGGTTTTGTTTAGTCGTAGTTATCCGGCAAATCGTTTTCAAGAAGCACCGTGCGCGCGCCGTTCACCGGAACGGTTTTCAAAAATTGCAAGCCGTCGTTGAGGCTTTTTGCCACGTAAATGTTGCCCTCGTCAAATCCGGCGGACAGCAACCCTTTTTTCAGCGGCGGAGCCTGCCGCTCGCCGACAAGCACCGCGAGGTCGCAACAATCCGCCGCGTAGGCGCCGAGTTCCTCGTTCAGCGCCGCTTCCCGCTCGCCGAGTTCCACCATACCGGGTGTCACAAGCACCCGTTGCCCGGAAAACGCTTTCAGCGTATCGAGCGCCGAGCGGAACCCCGCGGGGTTCGAGTTAAACGCATCGTCGATAAACCCGTTCGGCAACAACTCCAAGCGGTGGCGCACCGGTTTTAAGAGCCGCACCGCATACACCGCTTTTTCCGTCGGCACGCCGAGTTTCGCGGCAAGTGCCAAACACCCGGTCAAATTCTGCACGTTGTGCCCACCGAGCAATTTGGTGCCGAACGCCGTCTCGCCGCCGTCGCGGTCACACAGAGTAAACCGACATCCCGCGCCCGACACGCGCATGTCGCGCGCGCGGTAATCCGCCGTGCTGTTTTCCGCCACGCCGTAAGTCACCACGGTTTTGCCGTCGCCCTTGCGGGCTTCAAGTTCCGCGCGGATGAGGTCGTTGTCCGCATTGACACAGATAAACCCGTTTTCGGGAATGGCATCGTACAGTTCAAACTTGGTTTTCACGATATTCTCCACCGAGCCGAAACTCTCTAAATGCTGTTCGCCGATTGAGGTCAAAAGCCCGTATTGCGGGTGCACGATATCGCAAATCTCTTTAATTTCGCCGAGCCCTTTCGCGCCCATCTCCACGATAAATACCTCGTGCGACGGTTTTAAGCGCTCGCGGATGGTACGCACCACACCCATCGTCGTGTTGTAACTTTCGGGAGTCATCAGCGTGTTGTACTGCGCCGATAACATCCCGTACAAAAAGTTCTTGGTGCTCGTTTTACCGTAACTGCCGGTAATGCCGATGACGGTCAAATCGGGATGCTCCGCCAACATGCGTTTGGCGTCTTTGACGTACCAATTCGCCACCGCCTTTTCAATCGGCGCGTTGATGAGGTTGGCAAGCGGCACAAAAAGCGGCACAATCAAAAGCA
Organism: Acutalibacteraceae bacterium; assembly: GCA_045600765.1. Lineage (GTDB taxonomy): Bacteria > Bacillota > Clostridia > Oscillospirales > Acutalibacteraceae > RGIG426. The sequence continues at coordinate 11,077 of JAZRYM010000014.1, forward strand.
AAAGCGCCGCACCCACCGCCACTTTCCAGCAAGAGTCAAACCCGATGAGGTGTTCCCAAACGAGCGCGTACACCGCGAGCAAAATCGCAAATGTAATCAGCAGTCGCCACACCCGTTTTGTGAATACCAGCGGCTTTTTCGCCTGCCGCGGCAGCGCACCGAGCAGGCTGATAAACAATCCCACACACGCAAGGATAAGAAACGCGAGAGCGGGCACCGCCGCAAAAAGCACCGACCGCAACGCCAATAACAACAGGGTCAACAGACAAAGCAACCGGCTGGGCGGCAAAATTTTCGCCATGTGCTCCTTGCACCATCGACCATACACATCGTTGTGATAGCCGGACAACTGCAACATATGCACCAGATGAAGCGATTGCGTGACAGCGTGAAGCAACGAAAGTGCCGCAAACAGCAAAAACCATCCGAGTTCAAAGAAAAGTCCGTTCACCGAGAGTGTCAAAAGCATCGTTTCTTCTCCTTACTCCTAAAAACTCACAAAAAGGCATCCAAAACGGCGCGGCATTGCGCCCACCGTTCGGCAAAGGCAAAATGCCCCGCGCCCGCGAGGGTCACAAGACCCGCATCGGGGATTTTTTGTTCCATCAATTTCCCGTCCGAAAGCGGGGTCGCATCGTCCTTTTCGCCCCAAATAAGCAGGGTAGACGCGGTAATCTTCGGCAAACAGTCGGTCAAATCCTCGTTGACCGCTTTCACCATCGCCTGCCGCATAATCGGACTGGCGGCTTTGTAGTCGGTCGAGCCGACCTTGCCCTGCATCTTTCGCGCAAGACCGGGAAGCAGTTTTTTCGCCGCTTTGTAACTGTATACTTTCACGTACCAGTCGATACCGTGCTTCGGTTTCACTCCCGCGGAATCGAGGAGCACCGCTTTTTTGACGTTCAGCGGTGCAGGGCTTCGGGACAGCAGTTTAATAAGAATCCGTCCGCCGTTCGAATGTCCCATCACCACGGGGTCGGTCACGCCGACCGCGGCGCAAAAATGCACCGTAAAATCGGCAAAATCGTCCACCGAAAAGGCGGTTTTCGGCTCCTCGCTGTCGCCGAATCCCGGCAAATCGGGCGCAATCACGCGGTATTTTTGCGACAAATGGTCAATGAGCAAGCGGTACGTTTCCGCACGCGCTCCCCATCCGTGCAGGAGGAGCAAATCCGGCCCCTCGCCCTGCTCAATATACGCGACGGACAACCCGTCGCACGTTACGGTTTTCACCATACTTATCCCTCGTACGTTTTGATTTCAACCGATTTAATCACCACGTCGGTCAGCGGTTTGTCGTTCATTCCCGTCTCCACTTTGGAGATTTTCTCCACCACGTCAAGACCCTCAAACACCTGCCCGAACACGGTATGCCCGCCGCCGTAGCGCCACGCACCGTCCAGGTGAATCGACCCGCCGTGTTTGGCGTACACGTCCCACACCTCGGCGGGCACCCAGTCATACACCGGGTAGGCAAATTTCGCTTTCAAAAAGTCGAGCAACGTCGGATATTGCCCCTTGATATAGTCATAATTTTGATAATACGACTCCGCCGCCTGCTTGCGGATGGCTTCGTCGGTATTTGCGGCATACTGCTCTTTTTGCGGCGCTTTTTCCACCGATTGGTAGTTGATGAAGAACTGACTGCCGTTGGTGTTCACGCCGCTGTTCGCCATGGACAGCGCACCGGTGATGTTCAGCAGTTTTTGGTCAAACTCGTCCTCAAACGGTTCGCCCCAAATGCTCTCGCCGCCGGAACCCATACCGTTCGGGTCGCCGCTTTGAATCATAAAGTCGGCAACCACGCGGTGAAAGGTCAACCCGTTGTAATACTCCTCTTTGGCGTGGGTGGTAAAATTCTCCACCGCTTTGGGCGCGGCTTCCTTGAAAAGCCGAATGGAAATGTCGCCCAAGCTCGTGTGCATCACGGCGATTTCTTCCCCTTTTGCGGGTTTTTCCGTCTGGAAGCCGTAGGCTTTGTCGGGATACGCCGTACCGATACCGTTCGAGAAATCCTGTTTCAGATACTCCTCACCCGACGTGCCCGATGTGCCCGTTTTGTCGTCTTTTTTACCGCAGCCGGACACCGAGAACACCAATACAAGCACCGCCAAAAGTGCTACCACTCGTTTTGTCGTTTTCATCGCTCATTCCTCCGTTTTTCTGGCTTATTCCGCCCACTCTTTCACGTCGATACCGAGAATGACCACGTCGTCGAGCGGTTTGTCGCGGCGGTCTACTTTCACCGCGGCAATGGCATCCACAACGTCCATTCCGTCAAACACCTGCCCGAACACGGTGTGGCGAAAATCGAGATGCGGCGTGCCGCCCACCTCGGCATACGCCTCGGTCACATCTTTCGGGAATCCGTGGGCTTCCAGCTCTTTCATCTCTTTGAGCAGGCGCGGGTCAACCGCTTTCGCCTGCACAATGAAAAACTGGCTCCCGTTCGTGCCGGGACCCGCGTTCGCCATCGACAGCGCGCCGCGCAGGTTGTGGCGCGTCTCGGTAAACTCGTCTTTGAACGGCGCACCCCAAATGCTCTCGCCGCCGCAACCGGTGCCGGTCGGGTCGCCGCCTTGAATCATAAAGTTGTTAATCACGCGGTGGAAGGTAATCCCGTCGTAATAGCCGTTTTTGGCGTGGGTGGTAAAATTCTCCACCGCTTTGGGCGCCGCTTCCGGGAACATCCGCACCGAAATGTCGCCTTTGTTCGTATGCATCACGCAGACGGTCTCTCCCGCCTGCGGGCGGTTCAGTTGGTCAGTCATCGTCATTCTCCTTTGTCTTGTGCCTTTATCTTATGCAGGCGGGCGGCTTAATACGCCTTGCCCCAGTAAACGAGCGTATTGGCGGGTTTTCCGCAGCACACGCAAGTGCCTTCCTGCCCCTGCCCGTCAAACGGAATACAGCGCGAGCCGACACCCGTCATCTCTTTCACCTTGTCCTCGCACGCCTCGTCGCCGCACCACAGCGCCCGCACAAATCCGTCACCGCACGCGGCGAGTTTTTCGCTGATTTCGTCCATCGTTTTGCAATCGTAGGTGCGTTTTTCGCGGTTTTCGAGCGCGGCGGCATACAACCCGTCGCGCACTTCCTGCAACTTCTGCGCCACCGCTTCTTCGAGGTTGTCGAGCGACACCACCGTTTTTTCGCGGTTGTGGCGCGTCACGAGCACGCAGTTGCCCGCTTCGATGTCGCGCGGGCCGAGTTCCAAGCGCACCGGCACGCCGCGCATCTCGTATTCGCTGAATTTCCAGCCGGGCGAGTTGTCGCTGTCGTCCAGTTTCACGCGGAATTTCTCCGAAAGCCGGTCACGCACCGCGGCGGCGGCATCCAGCACGCCCTCTTTGTGTTGCGCAATCGGGATAATCGCCACCTGCACCGGCGCGACCGCGGGCGGAAGCACCAACCCGTTGTCGTCGCCGTGAGTCATAATCACCGCGCCGATAAGGCGGGTCGTCACACCCCACGACGTCTGGTGCGGATAGACGAGTTTGTTCTCTTTGTCTGAATACTGAATACCGAACGCGCGTGCAAACCCGTCGCCGAAGTAGTGGGACGTGCCCGCCTGCAACGCTTTTCCGTCGTGCATCAGCGCTTCAATCGCATAGGTCGCCTCCGCACCCGCGAACTTGTCGCTGTCTGTTTTGCGGCCTTTCACGACCGGCATCGCGAGGTCGCGCTCGCAAAACTCGGCGTAGACGTTGAGCATCCGCTCCGTCTCCTCCACCGCCTCCTGCGCGGTGGCGTGGATGGTGTGTCCCTCCTGCCACAAAAACTCGCGCGAGCGGAGAAACGGGCGGGTCGTTTTCTCCCACCGTACCACGCTCACCCATTGGTTATACAGTTTCGGCAGGTCGCGGTACGATTGCACGATATTCGCGTAATGCTCGCAAAACAGCGTTTCACTCGTCGGGCGCACGCACAGCCGCTCCTCCAACTTTTCGCTGCCGCCGTGGGTCACCCACGCCACTTCGGGCGCAAACCCCTCGACGTGGTCTTTTTCCTTATTCAGCAAACTTTCGGGGATAAACATCGGCATACACACATTTTCGTGTCCCGTCGCCTTAAACATCCCGTCCAGGATTTTTTGCATATTTTCCCAAATCGCGTAACCGTAAGGACGAATGACCATACAGCCTTTTACGCTCGTGTAGTCAATCAGTTCCGCTTTTTTCACAATGTCGGTGTACCATTTCGCAAAATCCTCTTCCATCGAAGTAATGGCTTCCACCATTTTTTGCTTGTCTGCCATGTTGTTCCCGCCTTTCGGTGTGTTTACTTTAACTACTATTTCTTAAATAAAAATAATATTCAGTTTATTATACCTCTTTTATCTGCCGTTTGCAAGAGAAAACCGCGTTTTTCACCGATTTTTTTGCACCGCCGTTTTGTCCGCCGCATAGGGTGGTAAAAACGAAAGGAGCGAATGCCAAATGCAACCCGAAATTTCTCGCTTTTTTATGGGAACTTCCTCAAAAACCGGCTTTGTCGGCTTTCCGCGCGACCTCATCGATGCAGACCCGCACGCCCACGCTTTTTTGATAAAATCCGGCCCGGGAACGGGAAAATCCACCCTGATGCGTGCCCTCGCCGCCGACTTTCGCGCGCAGGGCGAAACGGTGGAGGAACTCTATTGTTCCTCCGACCCCGATTCGCTCGACGGCATCGTGTTGCCCGCCCGCCGCGTGTGCGTGCTGGATGCCACCGCGCCGCACGTGCTTGAACCGAAAACGTGGGGACTGAAAGAAGAAATCGTCTCCCTCGGCGACGCGCTGAACATAGGCGCCCTTGCAAAACAAGCGGAGGATATCGCCCGTGCCGCCGCCCAAAACGCCGCCGCTCACGCCCGCGCCCGTCGCCTGCTTGCGGGTGTATCCGAACTGCGCTCCGACCGCACACACCTTTTTGAAAACGCGCTTTGTGCGCCATCCGTCGCCCGCATCGTCACCCGCCTCGCGGAAACGGAACTGAACCCCGCGCGCGCCGAAAAAGCCGACACTCCCACCGAAAAAGCCGCCGCGCCCACCCCGCAAACCTGCGTGCAACGCCGCTTTTTGTCCGCGGTCACTCCAAAGGGCGTGTTGACCTTTTTCGACACTCCCGCCGCCCTTTGCGCGCGGGTCATTGTGCTTGATGACCCCGGATTTGCGGCGGCATCCGCCGTGCTCGACGGGTTGCAGGCGGTCGCCGCCGAACGTCACCTGCCCGCCATCGCGTGCCCACACCCGCTGTGTCCCGAGCGCACCGCCCACCTCCTCTTCCCGACGGCGGGCGTGGCGTTTGTCAGCGCCGAAAACGGCGGCGCGGCGTTCTCCCCCGCCCGCACGTTGCACCTCAAACGGTGCTACGACGACGCGCTTCTCAGCGCGAACAAACAGCGCACCGCGTTCGATAAAAAAGCCGAACGCGCCCTGCTTTCGGCGGCGGTCGAAGCGCTCGCCGATGCCAAATCCGCCCACGATTTACTCGAAATCCCCTACAAATCCGCTATGAATTTCAAAAAAAGTAAAGCGGCAAAAACCGCTCTGTATCAACGAATTTCATCATTTTCGCCGCGCCCGTGAAAAATTTTTCAAAAAAATTTTCAAAAAAATTTTCAAAAAACACTTGCATTTTTCAAAAGGTAGGGTATAATAAGAACAGATGTTCGGAACAAACGTTCGGTTTTGTTCGATTTCCGAAAGTGAGGAAGAAAAAATGTTGAGTTTTATTAGCGGATTGGTTCTCGGCGGCGTGGCGCTTGCCCTGTTCGCCCGTGCCCATTTTGAATTTACCCGTACGGTGGCGCTCGTTCCCGCGGTTATGGCGGTGGCGGAACTGTTTTTTGCGAGCGTGCTCGAACCGACGATGTTCCCGGTGCTGACCGCTCTTCTCGTGCTGTTGCGCGTGGCGGCGGTGGCGCTCGGTGTCGTCACCTTGCGCGCCGACGCGAAACTGGCGGAACGCCGCCGCGAGACCCGTCGCCGCACCGCGCGTCAAATGCTTTGCGCCGTGCACGGTATCGAGCCGGTCGTGTCCAAAAAAGTGGTGTCTGCCCGTCTGTCTGACGTGGCGTAATCTACCGTTTGCGCAAACTACCGTTTTTTGAAAAAATCGTAAAAGGAGCCTGAGAGGTATTCCCTCTCAGGCTCCTTTTGGTTGTGTTTTATTTTGATTTCAGCTCATCAAACGGGCGGTTACCCCCGTCGTAGTAAGCGCAAAGCAGTTGCACCACGCGGGTGTAACTCTCGCTGCTCTCCTCCACCGATTGATAGCGAAGCGCCTGCCCGCCCGGGATATCCGCTTGCCCGCCGTCGATGCTGTCCCAGTAGTCGTTTTGTGCCCGTAAATCACGGCGCACTCCGTCGGAACAATGCGCCTGCGCTTTTTTCCACAACTTCATATCCACGTCATACAGCGCGTTTGCGCAGTAGAGATACGCCTGCAAATAGCCGGAGTAGCGATAATCGGCGGACGGATGCGAAAAACACGCGAGCGCACCGAAAAAGTTGGCTTCATCCTCCTTGGCAATGCCGCGCAAGTGCGCCATCTCGTGGGCGGCGGCAAAGGGGATTTCGATTTCCGGCACGTCCACGTTGATGTTCGGCTCCACAAGCAACGAAAAGTACACACCGCTCATCCCCGCAATCTGCGACCATTTGTGCGAAAGATGGGTCACCGGTTTCACGCGGGTCACGTTGTGTTTGAGGAACGGATACGTCTTTGCAAGCGGGTCGTATCCCTCGCCCGCACGGTCGAGTGTCTGCCCGATGTCGGCGCACAAAAGCGCGCGCCCGTCGCCGTCCTCTTCCAGCGCTTTTCGCTCAGCGGTCGCGCCGTCGGCAAGCGCCACGCACACCTTGTATAAGTCGTCTTCCATCACCGTTTGCCGCACCGTCAGGTCACACAGTTCCTCCGCCGGAAGACGGTGGTAGTTCGCGCCCGCGACACACATATGAAAAAGCACCATACACGACACAATCCACCCGAACACACGCAGCACGCGAAGCGGGTGACTTTCCGGCTGTTCCTCGTGGCGCAAGGTACGCCAAATTGTCTGAAACAGCACGACCAAAAACGCAAGCACCGCCGCGCCCAAAAGTACAAAAATTGCCGTCTCGGTCAGCGAGAACGGAACGAGCGACACCGCCTTGCCCACCGTGGTGGTAATCGCGTGGGAAATCCCGCGCGAAAACACCCGCTCGGTGAATTCGGGAAAAAGCGGCAACAAGCCGGTCAAAAGCAGGGCTATCACGGCGGGAATCGTCCATCCGAGCCACCGCCAAAGCCACCGCCACACGCCGTCTTCTCTCATTGTGCCGCCTCCTATCCCGTTTCGGTTTTCGTGTTTGTGTCTCCCATTATACCCCTTTTTTGCCGCGCGTGCAATCCTTTTTCCCCTTTTCGCCGAAAAGTTGTAAATTTCTCTTGCCAAGTGGGAAAAAAGTTGGTATACTATATTGGTTATAATGCGCGTATTATGTATTTTGTTTTATAGAAAGAGGGGTGCGCCATGGATTGGACGGACGTCACCGTCACCGTTCCCCGCGAGCACGCGGAACTCGCCGCCGCCATCGCTTCGATGGTGGTTTCGGGTGGCGTGTACGTGGAGGATTACGGCGATTTGGAAGAAATGGTACTCGAAATTGCCCACATCGACCTGATTGACGAAGAATTGCGGCAAAAAAACCGCGACGATGCCGTGGTGCACGTCTACATCAGCCCCGAAGAAAACCCCGCCGAAGCGCTCGGCTTTTTGCGTGAGCGCCTGCGCGAAGCGGGCATCCCGTTCACCCTCGGCGACGAAACGGTGCGCGAGGAGGACTGGGCAACCAACTGGAAACAGTATTTTCACCCGCAACCGATTGGGCAAAAACTGCTCATCTGCCCGTCGTGGGAAGAACCGGGCGACGTGGGCGACCGCGCCGTGCTGACCCTTGACCCCGGTATGGCGTTCGGCACGGGCGAACACGCCACCACCCGCTTAATGCTTGAAGCGATGGAAGAAGTGATTACCCCCGAAACCGACGTGCTGGACGTCGGGTGCGGAAGCGGCATTTTGTCGATGGCGGCGCTTCTTCTCGGCGCACACAGCGCGGTCGGTGTGGATATTGACCCCGTTGCGGTCAAAACCGCCGTCGAAAACGGCGAACGGGTCGGGATGACCTCGCCGCGCTACGAAATGCGCCTCGGCAACTTAGTCGAAGCGGTGGAAGGCACCTACCAAGTGGTGGTCGCCAACATCGTGGCGGACGCGATTTGCGCGCTGTCGCCCGACGTTCCCCGTTTTTTGGCGAACGACGGATTTTACCTCGTCTCCGGCATTATCGACACCCGCGAGCAGGACGTGCTCACCGCGCTTTCCGCCTGCGGATTTCGCGTAGTGGACAGAAAGGAGCGTGGCGGCTGGCTATGTCTTGTGACCAAAAAGGCGGACTAACCTTAGTCGGCACCCCGATTGGCAACCTCGGCGACTTTTCGCCCCGCGCGGTGCAGGCGCTCGAATCCGCCGACCTCATCGCGGCGGAAGATACCCGCGTTACCCTGAAACTTCTCAATCATTTCGGCATCAAAAAGCCGCTTGTCAGTTATTTTGAACACAACAAGCGCGACCGCGGCGAACAACTGCTCGCGCAAATGGAAGCGGGTACTAACCTCGTGCTGGTGTCCGACGCGGGAATGCCCGCCATCTCCGACCCGGGCGAAACGCTGTGCAATGCGTGTCACGAGCGCGGTATTCCCGTTACCGTCGTGCCCGGCCCAACCGCGGTCACGACCGCCGTTGCGCTGTCCGGCTTTCCGTCGGGACGGTTCACCTTTGAGGGCTTTTTGAGCACCAACAAAAAGAGCCGCGCCGACCACCTACAAAGTGTCAAAACCGAGTCGCGCACCATGGTGTTTTACGAAGCACCGCACAAACTGCGCACCACCGCCCGCGACTTGCGCGACACGTTCGGCGCCGACCGTCCCGTGGCGGTCATCCGCGAACTGACCAAAATCCACGAAGAAGTGTGGCGCACCACCCTCGGCGAAGCCGCCGCGCGCTACCGCGAGGAAGAACCCCGCGGCGAATACGTCTTGGTGGTGGCGGGTGCTCCCGCGCAAACGGACGAACCCGCTTTTACATTAGAATTAGCGGTCGCGCTCGCCCGCGACCTTGTCAGCGACGGAAACTCCGCCTCTGCCGCCGCCCGCGAAGCCGCGGCGCAGACAGGATTTTCCAAAGGCGAAATCTACAAACGATTGGTGGAAGAAGAATGATACTCTGTGCTATTGACCCGGCGATTGCCTCGGTGATGTTCCGCATTTTGGTGCTGTTTATCTTGATGGCGATTGTGCTCGTCGTGATGAACCGCCACTACGATAAAACGCAAAAAGCCCGCTCCGAAATGCTGGCGTTGCAATACAAAACGATGACCCGCGCTCTGCTCGACGATACCGCCGACGCGGATTTGGCGGACGCGGTCGTGGCAAACCTGAACGGCAAATTAGACCCGAAAGTACCCGACCCGTATCACACCATTCCCCTGCTCTCGCGCGAGCGCAACCTCGTTTACGCGCTGTGGCTGTGCGACCACGAACTGCAAAACGGCAATTTTGCGACGATGCAAGAGGTCGGCTCTTTCCGCTTTTTGGATGCCGCCGCCGATGCGTGTGAGCAAATCGGCGCCGAAAAATGCGCCGACGCGCTGCGTGCCGCGTTCCAAAACGCCGCCGACAAAGAAGCGCTTGCCGATGCCCATGTGGCGTATATGGAAGCGCGCAGCGAAGAGCAACCGATGGAACACCTCGTCCCCTTTATCCGCGACAATGCCGCCGCGTTTTTGGACGAGCCGACCGACGAATAACCGCGACGTTTATTACCCGCGAAAGGAGTGCCGCCGATGAAACCGATTGCCCGCGTATGCGCGCTTTGCGCCGTTCTCGCCGTGTGTGTCACGGCGTTGTCGGCGTGCAAAAAAGAGAGCAAACCCGAAATTCCGCCCACCACGACGACCACCACCGCGCCCGCGCCCACCAACGCCGAAGGTCTGACTGAAAGCGACCGCGCGTTTGCGATGTATGAAGCGGCGTTGGAACGCCGCAACGAAAAAAACGGTATTGATGCCACTTTGACCGGCACCGCCACCGTCTTTGACGGAACCTCCGCCACCGAATGGACACTCGACGTCTCGTGGGTGTCGGAGCAACAGTCGGGGAACATCGCCGACTACAAAGACCACGTAACCGAAACCATCGTGAAAAACAACGAGGTCACCGAGCGGAACGTATATTACGGCAAAGGCACGTTATACACCTCCCAAAACGGCAAAAAATTCCGCCAACTGGTTGACCGCAAAACCGCGCTCGCCGAAACGGCGCTCTTCACCCTGCCGACCATGACCAAAGCCGCCTTTTCTTCGCCGCTGATTGTGCAAGAAAAGGGCAATACCGTCATCTCTCTGCCGATGAACGGCGACATTTTGTCCGAGGAACTGCAAGCGGACGACGGCGCGCTGTCTTACCTGATGAGCGCGTCCTCTCCCGACCTCAACTACACGTTCGACAGCGTTACCGCCACCCTCTCGTTTGATGATGACGGCAACCTCGTCGGTTTCGGGCTTTACTACACCGTCAAGACGGATGCCCAACCGCAATCCTCCGCCACCGTCTCCCTCTCCGTCACCTACTCCCGCGTAAACAAAACCGTTTTCGTCAAGCTCCCCGATGCCGAAAATTACGAGGAGCGGGTCGGAAGCGGACTGTCCAAAAAAGCGTATGCCGTGATGACTGACGTGGTGGATTTACTGTTCGGTGCCGACGGCAAGCGGGTAGACGATTTTGAACCCGCCTACGCCGCCGCCTGCAAACAGTACGAAAAAGCGGTCGTGGACGAAATCGTGGATTGGTTTGAGGCACAATAACCGCCCGGCGCCCGTCCCTTTCTCTTTGACTTTTTCGGTGCACCCGCACCGTTTCACACTACTTGAACAAAAACGGAGGACTCATTCGTGGCTACTTTGGAACAAGAAATCCGCCGCCGTCGCACCTTTGCGATTATCTCCCACCCCGACGCCGGCAAAACCACTTTGACCGAAAAATTCCTGCTGTACGGCGGGGCGATTGCCGCCGCCGGTATGGTCAAAGGCAAAAAGAATATGAAACACGCCGTATCCGACTGGATGGAGATTGAAAAACAGCGCGGTATCTCGGTCACCTCGTCGGTGATGCAGTTTGAATACGACGGCTATTGTGTCAACATCCTCGACACACCCGGTCACCAAGACTTCTCGGAAGATACCTACCGCACCTTAATGGCGGCGGACACCGCCGTGATGGTGATTGACGCGTCCAAGGGTGTCGAGCGGCAGACAAAAAAGCTGTTTCAGGTGTGCGTGATGCGCCACATCCCGATTTTCACCTTTATCAACAAGATGGACCGCGAATCCCGCGACCCGCTCGACCTGCTCGAAGAAATCGAAAACGTGCTCGGCATCGGCACCTATCCCGTCAACTGGCCCATCGGCTCGGGCAAGAATTTCCGCGGCGTGTACGACCGCTCCACCGAGCGCGTGGCGGTGTTTTCGGGTGTCAACGGCAAGCACGAGGCGCACGCTGACTACGCCGAACTGCACGATGCCGAAAGCGCCGGTAAACTGATGTCGCCCGACCAGTACGAAAAACTGCTCGAAGATATGGAACTGCTCGACGGCGCGGGAAGCGAATTTTCGCAGGAAGCGGTCAATCGCGGCGAACTGTCGCCCGTGTTTTTCGGCTCGGCACTCACCAACTTCGGTGTCGAACCGTTCTTGCGCGATTTTCTGAAAATGACCGCTTCTCCCCTGCCGCGCGTGGCAGACGGCGCGGAAATCGACCCGTTTGACCCCGCGTTTTCCGCCTTTGTCTTCAAAATCCAAGCCAATATGAACAAAGCCCACCGCGACCGCATCGCGTTTATGCGTATCTGCTCGGGCAAATTTGAAAAAGACAAAGAGGTTTTGCACGTCCAAAGCGGCAAGCGGATGCGCCTGTCGCAACCGCAAACGATGATGGCGCAAGACCGCGAAAACATTGAGGAAGCCTACGCCGGCGACATCATCGGCGTGTTTGACCCCGGCATTTTCTCCATCGGCGATACCTTGTGCGCGCCGTCCAAAAAATTCACCTTTGAGGGTATCCCCACCTTTGAGCCGGAACATTTCCGCCGCGTACGCCAAGTGGACACAATGAAGCGCAAACAGTTCGTCAAAGGCGTGACCCAAATCGCGCAAGAGGGCGCTATTCAAATTTTCACCGACCACGGCGGCGACTTTTCCGAAATCATCGTGGGTGTCGTCGGTGTGCTCCAATTCGACGTGCTGGAACAACGCCTCAAATCGGAATACGGCGTGGACGTGAAAATGGAGCCGCTCTCCTACCAGTTTGCCCGCTGGATTGAAAACGACGAGGAGGATTTCGACCCGAAATCCCTCGACCTCACGTCCGACACCCGTTTGGCACAAGATACCCGCGGCAACCTGCTCTTGCTCTTTTCAAGCGAGTGGAACATCCGCTGGGCAGAGGAACACAACAAGACCCTCCGCCTGCAAAGTTTCAGCCGCACCTAACCCCGCTTTTCACACTTTTCAACTTTTGATTTGGAGGGACTGTTATGCCCGAAAAAACGTCCGACTCGCGCCCGATTGGTGTCTTTGATTCCGGTCTCGGCGGACTCACCACCGTCCACCAACTGCTCCGCCGCCTGCCGCACGAACACATCGTCTATTTCGGCGACACCGGTCGCGTGCCCTACGGCACGCGGGGTGAGGAGGTTATTCGCCGTTACGCCGCGCAGGATTGCGCCTTTTTGATGCAACACAACGTCAAAATCATCATCGCCGCCTGCGGCACGGTGAGTTCGGTCGCGCCGGGTGTGCTTCGTGACCTCCCGCTGCCGACCATCAGCGTCGTCACCCCCGCCGCCCGCGTAGCGGCATCGGTCACCAAAAACGGCATTATCGGCGTGCTCGGCACCGCGGCGACCGTCAAAAGCGGCTCCTACGCCAAAGCGATTAAAATCGCCAAGCCGGATGCCAAAATCCACGCGATTGCCTGCCCGATGTTCGTTCCTCTCGTAGAAAACGGGTGGAACACCCCAAAAGACGAGGTGGCGCGCCTCGCGGTGGAACGCTACCTGCAACCGCTGAAAGAAGCGGGCGCCGACACCGTCATCCTCGGTTGCACCCACTTTCCCTTGCTTGCACCCGTCATTCAAAGTTACCTCGGCGACGAGGTGATTTTGGTCAACGCGGGCGAAGAAGCCGCGCGCGTATGCCAGGTGCAGTTAGCGGAGAGCGGTATGCTCAACCGCGAAAACACGGGCGACGGCGACCTCAACTTTTACGTCAGCGACCAGCCGAGCGGGTTTTCCACCCTGGCGGAACGCTTCCTCGGTGTCCCCGTGAAAAAGAACGTCCACGTCATCGACCCCGGAACGCTGTGAGGTGTGAAATGAACCATACAACCGAAACCAACGCCACCGCCGACTTGACCTTTTTGACCGAAATGGACGGCGAACGGGATACCCAAGCGTTCACCCTGCCCGCCGCCTTTTCCCCCGTGACCGGCGGTTTCGTCCTCTGCTACGACGAAGCACTCGATGACACGGTCACCCACGTCACCGTCACCGCGGTCGGCGACCGAATGGAAATCGCCCGTCGCGGCGATTGCGCGGTCACCTTTTTGCTCACCCCGGGCACTCCGCGCCCGTGCACCTATGAAACGCCCTACGGCGCCATTCCGATGACCGTCAAAAACGCCAAAGTGGAAAACAACCTGACCGCCGACGGCGGCACCCTTCGTGCCGACTACACCCTCGATTTGGGCGGCGGCAGTTCTCTGCATACTATGACCATGAAGATAAGGAAGGAAAACCAATGAACACGACTGTACAGTTAGCCGAACAACAAATCCGCCACGCGGTGGATGCCGCGTTCCACTCCGCTATTTCGGAGGGTGCGCTCCCCGAAGCGGCGATTCCCGACTACACGGTGGAAGTGCCGAACGACCGCAAAAACGGCGATTTCGCCGTCAACGCCGCCATGATGGGCGCGCGCACTTTCCGCCTCGCCCCGCGCAAAATCGCGGAAGAATTGCTCCCCCGCTTAAACCTTGACGACACCTTTTTCCAAAACGTCGAAGTGGCTGGCGCCGGCTTTATCAACTTCTTCCTTTCGCCGTCGTTCTACGGCGCGGCGGTCGCGGAAGTGCTCGAAAAAGGCGCCGACTACGGCCGCTCGGACGCGGGTGCCGGCCGCAAAGTGATGGTGGAATACGTCTCCGCCAACCCGACCGGCCCGATGCACATGGGCAACGCCCGCGGCGGTGCGCTCGGTGACTGCCTCGCCTCGGTGATGGATGCCGCCGGCTACGACGTGGCGCGCGAATTTTACGTCAACGACGCGGGCAACCAGATTGAAAAATTCGGTTTGTCCCTCGACATTCGCTATCAGCAGGCGCTCCGCGGCGAAGATGCCGCCGAACTGCCGGAAGATGCCTACCACGGCGACGACATCAAAGACCACGCCGCCGCCTTTGCCGCGGAATACGGCGACAAATACCTCTCCGCTTCCGAGGAGGAACGCCGCGCCGCGCTCGTGCAGTTTGCCCTGCCGAAAAACCTCGAAAAAATGCACAAAGACCTCGAAAAATACCGCATTGTCTACGACCGTTGGTTCCTTGAATCCACCCTCCACGAGAGCGGCGAAATCAAGGAAATCGTCGATATTTTGACGAGCAAAGGTCTCACCTACGAAAAAGACGGCGCCGTGTGGTACAAAAACGCCGAGGTGCTGACAAAACAACTGCTCGCCGAGGGCAAATCGCAGGAAGAAATCGACAAACTGGAACTCAAAGACGACGTGCTCATCCGCCAAAACGGCAACCCTACCTACTTCGCCGCCGATATCGCCTACCACCGCAACAAAGCCCTGCGCGGCTTCGATTTATGCATCGACGTGTGGGGTGCCGACCACCACGGCCATGTCGCGCGGATGAAAGGCGCGATGGATTCGGTCGGTGTGGGCGGCGAACACCTTGAAGTGTTGCTCGTCCAGCTCGTCCGCCTCATGCGGGACGGCGAGGTGGTGCGGATGTCCAAACGCTCCGGCAAAGCCATTCAATTAGCCGACCTGCTCGACGAAGTGCCCGCCGATGCCGCCCGTTTCTTCTTCAATATGACCTCCGCCACCAATAGTATGGACTTCGACTTGGGACTCGCTATCGAACAATCGGCGAAAAACCCCGTCTACTACGTACAGTACGCCCACGCGCGTATCTGCTCCATTTTCCGCAAACTCAAAGAAGAGGGCGTGTCGGTTGCCGCCGCCAAAACGGTGGATGACCTCGTGCACCTCGGCTCGGATGAGGAAAAAGAACTCATCCGCCATATCGCCGCGTTTACGGGCGAAATCGTCGCCGCCGCCGATACCCGCGACCCCGCGAAAATCACCCGCTATGCGATGGAGCTCGCCACGTTGTTCCACAAATTCTATAACAGCTGCCGCGTGATTTGCGAGGACGAAGCGGTGATGGCGGCACGCCTCGCGCTGTGCGATGCCACCCGCATCACGCTGAAAAACGCGCTCACCCTCCTCAAAATCACCGTCCCTGACAGTATGTAAGGATGTGATTCTATGAAATTGCAAAAAGCTTTCCGCGTTCTGTGCTCTGTCGCTCTTATACTGTGTCTTACCACCGGTTGCGCGGACACAAAAGCCGTCGACTGCGCACAGGTTACGGTCACGCTGACCGAATCACAGGCGCAGTATGAAGCGAATGCGAAAGCGATTGTCAACGAATACGTGGCGCTTCGCCTGTCGCTGATGCAGTTGGGCGATGCCGAAAAGTGGGACTCGAAAACGGCTGTCTCCGCCGCCGTAGGCGAACTGCAAACGCGGCTTTCCGCCTTGGATACCGCGATAACCGCACTTGACCGCGCAAGCGACACCGTGGCCGCCACCTCGGCATCCGCCGAGAAACAAGCCATTTTGAAAAAAGGCGCCAATCCGCTGACCCTTACCGCAAGCGCCGCCGAAAGCACCCGACGCGCGATTGACTGGGCAGAGGAAATCACCAACGCCTACGACAGTTACCCCACCGGCAAACAGTTGAAAGGTCTCGCCGCCTATCTTGGCACCGATTGCAAAACCGCGCTGAAAAAATTGGAAGTCGCCCAAGGAATTATGGCGAACGAATACGAAAACGAGGCGCAGATGTGGGACGATTTGAAAGATGTCGCCACCGGCATCCAAGCCACCTGCAAGGTCGAGCTCTTTTTGGGCGGACTTGCCACAGGCAACCCCGAAACGCTGACCGAAGCGGGACTTCTGCTGATTAACGGCGTGGACACCCTGCTCGCCGTCGGCACAGGCGGCGCGGAAATCGTGTTGGGAGAGGATGCCCGCTTCACCGCCTATATGAACACGTTAAAGGATGCGTTCGCCCCTATTTCGAGCGTAACGGGACTACTCACTTTCAACAGCGCTGACACCTCCGCTGCGGACCGTATCACCTATATCGGCGACTCGCTGAACGACCTGATTTTCGACGGCAAACTGTTCGGCGGTGCCATTACCGTCAGCGAGATTTCCTCGGTTTTAAGCGGAAAAACCTACGATTCCGTCGAGGAAATGGAGCAGGACGGCTTTGAGGTGCCGGCGGAAACCGCCACCTTCGCCCTCGCGCCGGAAACGGTGCAGGACGTGACCGCCCCGGTGTTGGCGCGCGAAGATGTTGCCTCGGATATTGCCGCGGCGGAAACGGCGCTCGCCGCTCTTGAAAGAACGGCGGAAACGACCGTCAACACCACCACGCCGCAAACCACCCAAAAGCCCACGCAAAAAAATGCGACAAGTATCGACAATTTGTGCGGAGAATACCGGTTTACGGAGCTCCGCCTCATCCAAGGCGGTACATCCTCTAAAGATGTTGGCACGGGAACCGTCTCGTGGAACGGGAGCAAGCTGAGTCTTTTAAGCCATATGAACGGCGAGGATGACGAAGACGAACCCGCACTTTTCGATTTTGACCCTGCCACCCTGACCGGTAAGGGCTCAAACCAAAATATGTCTATGACCATCCAATTCGACGGACAGGGTCATTTTCTCTACTCGGTCGTCAACGACAAAGACGGGCTGACCTATATCGAAATCGATGCCACCAAAATCGATTGACCTCAAAATCACCGTCCCGGACAGTATGTAATGTTTACACGAAAAAAGGCACCCGATATCGGGTGCCTTTTTTGTTGTTTTCTTATTCTCCCGTTTTCGTCGCTTCTACCGTTTTCACCGGCGCGTCGATGACAACGCCCGGGTCAAGAATGCGGCTGCCCGCCGCCATTTCGAGGTGTAAGTGCGCGCCGAGGTCTTTTTCGCACGGAATTTCCGACAGCACGCCAATCGGCTCGCCGACCTTGACCGTCGCGCCGACCGCCAGGGTGGAATTCACCCCGCGATAGGTGGAAATCGTGCCGTCGTGGTGGTCAATCGCCACGCACCCGCCCCACAACTCGTTTTCATACACGTCCGTAACGGTACCGTTCGCCACCGCTTTCACCGTGTCACCCGTTTTACCCGCGTAATCGACGGCGTAGTGCACCCGCCACGTACCGAGCGTTTCCCAGTACACCGGCGTTTTGGAATATTCCCGCACCACCGTGTTGTTGAGCGGCAAAATATAGGTGTCGGCGGCTTTCGCCGTTGTGGTTGTCGTTTCGGTCGGCTTGTTCGCCGTCAAGCGAATGGTCGTGCGCACGTCCGGCACGGTCACGACGTTGTGTCCCGCCGCCACGGCGCGTGTCGTCGTGGTAACGACGGTGGTCGCCGCCGACCCCTCGTCTTTCGTCGAAAGGCTGTCGTTCACCGTCCAAACCGCAACCCCGCCGACCGTCGCCACACACAGCGCAAGCACAAGATAAAACCCGCCGCCCGCAAAAAACCGTTTGGCGCGACCGCCCTTGTTCGGCTCCTCAATTTCCTCAAAATCCAACCCGTTGAGACCGCTGTCCCAAAAATCGTTATTGTCCAAATTTGACATCACACATTCCTCCGTTTCGCCCATAGTGTGGGCAACAAAGGAGAAATTTATACAAACTTTTTGAAGTTTTCGCGCAAATTTTCGACCCATGCGC
>JAZRYM010000015.1:0-4904 GCA_045600765.1 Acutalibacteraceae bacterium
TTCGGTGGTTTTCGGAGCTTCGGTCACTTTCTCAATCACTTTGACGGAACCGTTCGCAACAGTCACGTCGACATCTTCGAAGTCAGCGTTGATGTTGGAGCCGGCATCCGGCAGGCTCGCGGTGATGTCAGCAACATCGCCAGCAACGCCTTTGACGTTGAAGGTCAGGACAGCCGCAACACCGGTGGTGGTCACGTTGTCGGTGCCTTTGCCGTTGACAGCCAGGCGGACGGTGCCCGCAGTGGCCTCGTTGGCAAGAAGTTCGAAGCCTTCGCCGCTCTCAGCAGACACGAACTCGAGTTTGCTGGTGTCGTAGGAAGCCTCGACGATGAAGGACCAGATGCCTTCGTTAGCAGTGATGTTCAGCGGAACATCAACAGTTTTGGTACCCTCTTCCACTTCCACAGCCGCGAAAGCCATGGTGCAGGAGCTGGCGGAAGCGGTCATGCAGACGGTCGCCATCAGCATAACAGCCACGAGGATAGCAATTACTTTTTTCATGATAGATGATCTCCTTTGTTTGATTTTTATCGCTAAAAAATGCGATCAGTTTTGGGGATTGATTACTCCTCCGTATACGGAAGCGTATCAATCATTTGGACGAGGTATTTGCGAATGACGAGAACGTCTTTCATATCCACAACGCCATCGTTGTTGGCATCAGCCTTGGCGAGATCGATTTTAACTTCGATTGTCGCAAGATGTTTGCGGATGGTCAGAACGTCTTTCATGTTCACAAGACCGTCGTCGTTAGCGTCACCGTAGAACACCTCGGTCGCGCCGGTGGCGGTCGCAGTCGCGGTCACATTAGCTTCCGCAACACCGCTTTGATCGCCTTCCGTGGCCGACACGCTCAACGCCACCATGGTGCCGACGAGCAGCGCCAAAGCCGCGAAGACGGTGACAACTTTGAACAAGTTCTTCATGACAATTCCTCCTTTAGAAAATTTGTACCCTGTCATTGTGTGAACTATATTCACCCGCTTGTCCCGAACAATTGGCACAGTTGTCGTTCCACGCAGGCGATATACGACAGATGGATTTCGCAAAGGGGCTTTGACACCACTTTGCATATTAACCAAGATAAATTATACCATTGCTTTTTTGCATTTGCAAGACCTTTTTTCAGTATTTTTTAACTTTTTCGCCGAAAAATTTATTCTTTTGGTCGTTTTCGCGGATTATCTTTAAGTAACTTGCCGTTTTCTTCTTTTTTCTTTGTTTTTTACCCTATATAAACCTTATATTATATCCGCGGCGCACCGCAAAAAACGACCGATTCTGCCACCGTATGGCGGACGCGCTCCCTATATTTCGCATTATATCGCCCGTTTTTGCAAAAGTCAAGACGGGAGAAAATGGAAAAACACCCCGTCGAATGACGGGGTGTTTCGGTCAACAAAATCAGCCTTGCTCTTTCATTGCGGCGAAGCATTCGCTGCAATACACCGGGCGGTCCTCACGCGGTTTGAACGGGACGGTCGCTTCTTTGCCGCAGTTGGCGCAAATCGCGGTGTGCATCTCGCGTTCACCACGGGCGGCGTTTTTGCGGGCGTCGCGGCAGGCTTTGCAACGCTGCGGCTCGTTTTCGAAGCCTTTTTCAGCGTAGAACTCTTGCTCACCGGCGGTGAACACGAATTCGTTGCCACATTCTTTGCAGACCAGAGTTTTGTCTTCGTACATGGGATAGTACCTCGCTTTAAGATAATTTTTGCCCCGCGACGGATTCGGACCGACACCTTTGAAACCAATGTTCTTCTTAAACTACCCGGGCATATCAAACCGCAAAAGCGGTTATAAACGATGTTGTAATTTGCGGCGCACCCGCGTAAGCGCGTTGTCCACGCTTTTGGCGGTGCCGCCGATTTTTTCGGCAATCTCTTCGTAGGAATAGCCGTCAAGATACGCGCACAGAGCGCCGTATTCCAGCGGCGACAACTGCCGTTTGAGCGAATCAAACAAGCGGCGTTCTTCCTCTTTGGCGACCACGAGCTGTTCCGGCTCGGCTTGTCCGTCTTGCGGAACACCGTCCGCAACGGCATCGTCCCCTTCCACGGGAACGGGAAGCGCCATCACGCGGCGGCGGGCGGAAATCATCCGATGCCGTGCGCACAAGCGGGCATACGTCGCAAAAGAGGCGCCGTTTTCCTCGCGGTAACTGCGCGCGGCGGAAAGGAGCGCCAATAATCCCTCTTGCTTTAAGTCGTCCTCTTCCAGCGCGGGAACGACCAGTTGGAGAGAAAGCGCGGTCAGCATACCGTCATAACGGGCGGCAAGGCGGGCGAACGCTTCCTGCGAGCCGGCGCACACGTCCGCCAAAAGCGACCGTTCGTCCACCGGGGAAGCCCCATTTGTTTCGCGCATCGTCTCACCCCGCAGCTTTTGCAGAAAACCGCATTATTAAGGCTCTTTTCATTGTATCTTAAAAGGAATGCTTTGTCAATGCATTTTTGGTCGCGCAACACATTTTTGTAAAAACTATGAAAGAAAACGACGGTTTTTCGTCATTTTTACTATACTTTTATCACAAATTCAACAAAAAATCGGAAAATACGACGGAAATCTCCTCGTTTGGCAGATGCAATGCGGTCAGTTCGCCCGTTTTTTCATCAAACAGCAGCGTATACGGCGTATTTTCACACACGCCCTGCACGCGCCCATCCTGCGGGGTGACGTTGCCGAGCGACACATCATCCAGCACGCGGCACAACCGCAAAAACAGCGCGGCTTGCGGCATCGCGTCCGGCGACACCGCAAAAGACAACCCGTTTTTGGAAAGGGTCACCGTCTCACCGTTTTGCGACACAGACAACCCCGCAAGCGACGGCGGTGCCGTGCAATTCAGTTGCAGTTGCCCAATACCGGCGCGGCGCACCGTGGCGGTTGCCGTAAAATCGCCCGCCGTCAGCGTGACGGTCGCGGAAAACGCGCCGGTTTCGGGCGGCGATGCCGCCGCGCGGCACCCGCACAGCGCCAAACACAAGCACCCACAAAGCCACAAACCCAAAATCCCGCCAATCCGTCTCACACACGGTCACTCCCGTCAACCTACTCGTATTCGGAAAGCAACCGTGCAAGCGCAGGCAACAAATCGCGCGCAAGCGTTCCTCGCCGCGACAGTTCCGCCGCGGCGCGTTCACCCGCCAGTCCGTGCAGATACACGCCGCACGCCGCCGCCTCATACAGCGACATTCCCTGCGCGGCGAACCCGCCGAGGATGCCGGCAAGCACGTCACCGCTCCCGCCGGTCGCCAGAGCATCGTTTCCCGCGCGGTTGCAAAGGGTCGGTTTCCCCTTTTCGGCAATCAGCGTTTCGTGCCCTTTCAGCACCGCGACCGCATCGTACCGCTCGGCAAGAGCGCGCACAGCGCCCACCCGATTAGCTTGCACCGCCTCGGTCGTGGTATGGAGCAGGCGCGCCGCCTCGGCGGGATGCGGAGTCAGGCACAAAGGCGCGGTTGTTTCCACGCTATCTGTATGCGCCGAAAGCAAATTTAGACCATCCGCATCCAAAACCACGGGACATGGCGCAAATTTGAGCACGTCCGACAAAAGCGCGGCGGCACCGTCCCCTTTGCCGATACCGCACCCGAACAGCACGGCATCCGCCAATTCGAGGTGCGGGCGCAAAACGTCCCACGCCTCGCGGGAAATACCGCCCGTCTCCTCGCTTTCGAGCAACACGCACACCGCTTCGGGCACGCGCGCCGTCACAATGGGGTAAATTTCCCGCGGGATAGCGGCGGTCAAAAGTCCCGTGCCGCACCGATAGGCGGCTTCGGCGGCAAAACACGCCGCGCCCGCCATCCCCACCGCGCCGCACACGGAGAGAAGATGCCCGAACGTGCCTTTGTGCCCGTCGGCAGGGCGGGCAGGGAGCATCGCGCGCACCGCGCTCCCGGTAATTTGTCGAATTTCGTCTTTCATCGCACTCACACCCCAAAACGGCGGCGTTTCTCGTCGCACGCCGCTTTCACGTCGCGGGTTTGGTCTTTATACAATTCCTCAAAAAACTCGTCGCTCGGCGCGAACAGCACGAGCGTGCGCCCGTTTTTCTTGCCGGAATAGGTGACGTACCACGTCGCCTCCGCTTCGGACGGCGCCGCCATCACCACACGGTCAAACTTGCCCGTTTCCTGCGCGCGGGCGGCAATGGGCGACAACTGTTCCACCCGCTTTGCCGCCACCTGCACCACGCGGGTGCGTTTGCGCTTGGCAACGATTTTGTCCACCGACAGTTCGCCCTCAAACGCGCTGTATTCGTATTCCACCGTGGCGTTGCCGGACAACCGAAACGCCAAAAAGAACACCCCGACGACAAGCAAAATCGCCAGCGCCACCGGAGTGGAATTACCGCTTTGCGCCGTCAGCCCAAACGCAAAATACAGCAATGCCGTGGCAATCAAAAACGCCATCACCCAAAGACCGGCAAGCAGCGCGATATCTTTTCCCGTTTTTTTCTTTTTTACTAATTGCTCCACAAACGTCATGGCAATCCCCTTTTTCTATGGTAGTATAAGCAGTATACCATTTTTTTACACCGTTTTCAAGAAAAAGTTCCTCGCCGAAGTTCCATTCAAAAAAACCGGCAAGGAAATCTTCCTTGCCGGTTTTCATACCCGTTTTGTTAAAATTAAATCGGTGCGTTCATTTGCCTATCCGCGGAGTTCTCCTCCGTCGGCGCTTGGGCCTCGGCGACGTTGGTTTTTTCGGCAAGCGCCTCGTTCGCCTGCGCCTGTGCCTGCGCCTGCGCCTGCTCCACGATGCCGGGGATTTCCTCCGGCGGATACCCGTTTGCTTTCGCTATTTCCGAAAGCTGTTTGGTCATATCCTCCGCCACACGCTTATCCATTTCGGCGCGGGCATCGGTGCCGTTTTGCAGCGTGTTTTCTTCGGGCTTCGGC
>JAZRYM010000016.1:0-10377 GCA_045600765.1 Acutalibacteraceae bacterium
TGCGGTGTCGCCTTCGGCGTGTGAAATGCCTGCGGGCGTGGGTGATTTATCGCATTCCCGCATCACCAAAAAGAGCCTGCCGCACATGGTGCAACAGGCTCTTTGATATATCAGTTGGTGACCTCTTTCAGCGTGATTTGGCGGCTGAATTCGGTGACTTCGCCGGTGCGCTGGTCTACGATGCGTTTGACGGTCAACGTGACTTTGTCGCCCGGTTTGTATTTCGAAAGCGCGTTACGCACCTCGGTGCGCGATTTGACCACCGTGTTATCCACTTTGGTGACAATATCGTACTGGCGAATATCCGTACCCTCAAGCGACGAGCCTTTTTCAATCGAATAAATCATAAAGCCCTCGTACCCGCTTTGGGTCACGGTATAGCCGGTCACGCCGAGCCCGACACGGCCGGTGACGTGACCGCTTTTCACGAGGTCGTCGATAATCGGTTTTGCCTCGCTAATCGGGATAGAGAATCCGACGTTTTCGATACTGTCATACACGATTTTCGCGGAATTGACGCCGATGACCTCGCCGTTGCAGTTCAGCAGCGGGCCGCCGGAGTTGCCGGGGTTAATCGCGGCATCAATTTGCAAGCACTGAATGGAATAGCCGGTCTCGTCGTACACGTCACGTTTCGTACCGGACAAAATTCCCTGCGACACCGACCATTCAAGCCCGCCGGAGTTGCCAATCGTCACGACGCGGTCGCCGAGTTGCACGTTCTCGCTCGACCCGAACGTGGCGGGTTTCAGCCCGGTCGCGTTGATTTTAATGACCGCTAAATCGGTATCCTCATCCGCGCCGACAACGGTTGCGTTGTACGTCGCGCCGGAATAGAGCACCACCTCAATACGCAAAAATTGCTCGTTGGTTTTCTCGTTAATCACAACGTGCTCATTCGTAATAATGTAGCCGTCCTCCGAAAGCACAATGCCGGAGGCGGTGCCCGCGAGTGTCTCCTCCTCGCTGTTACCGAACGAGAAGTTGCCGTATTTCACGATGGAATTGGCATACAGATTGATAACCACCGTGCTGTCTAAGTTGCGGCGGACGATTTCGGCGGTGGAAAGACCGCCGTCGTCCACTTCGGTGTCACGGATGACGACCGACGGTTTATCGTTCGATTTATCGGAGGTATTCGTCTCCTCCTCGTCGCTTTCGGACGAGGAAAACGGCAAATCAAGCCCCTCTTTATCCGCGAGCATCACCGCGCCGACACACAGCATCGCCACACACAGCACGCCGAGCACGGCGACCACCGCCACAACAAGCCCGTTGCCTTTTTTCTTCGGCGGGCGTGGCGCGGGTGCGTTCCAAACGGGCGGCGGCGTCGGTTGCGGCGGCATCGGTTGCGACGGCGCGGAATAACCGTAATAGGTCGGCGGCACTTGCGTCGGCGGTTGCGGGTTTTCCGGCGGCATCGGTTGCGACGGCGCGGGAATTTCCGTCGGATTTGCCGGCGCTTCCGGCACCGATGGAATTTGCGGTTCAGACGGGAGTTCCGTCGGCGTTTCCGTCGGGTTTTCGGGCGGCGTTTCCGTCGGCTCCTCTTTCGGCTCGAACGGATTTTGGTCATTCGGGGTATAGGGAGAATTATTCCACCATTCGGACATTGGTATCATCCTTTCCTCGGAGAGAGTTTTCTATAAGAAAGTTTCTACAAGTTTAGTATAACAGATTATCGGCGGGAAAATATGAAGAAAGTTTGAAATTTTTTGCAATTTTCTTAATTTTCACCGTTTTTTTGCGCGGGCAACCAAAACGTAAAGGTACACGACTCCCCTTGCACGGAACGCACGCTGATTTCGCCGTTGTGCAAGCTGACAATGCTTTTGACAAGGAACAAACCGAGTCCCGCGCCGTTTTTATCCAAACTGCGGCTGCGGTCGCTCTTGTAAAAGCGGTGGAAGATGTGCGGCAATTCCTCGTTCGGAATCCCCTCGCCCGTGTTGCGCACGGTAAAGGTCACGCGATCGTCGGAAGCCTGCACCGAAAGGTCGATTTCGCCGCCCTCATCGGTAAATTTTACGGCGTTGTCGATGAGATTATACACCACTTGCCCGATAAGGTCTTCGTCGGCGACCACCCGCGCGCTGTCGCACCGGTCGATGCCGGTAATGCGCAGGTGCTTGTCCTCAATACGCTGTTCAAAGGACAACAGCGTTTTGCCCGTCAACGACGTCAAATCAAACGCGGCAGGGTGCACGGTAAGCGACTGGTTGTCGATGCGTGACAAATTGAGCATCGACTGCACAAGACGGGATAACCGCCGCACCTCGTCGGACACGATAGTGAGATAAAAGTCGTGTTTTTCGGGAGGGATGGTACCGTCGCGCATCCCGTCCACAAAGCCGGAAATGGTGGTCATCGGCGTGCGCAACTCGTGGGACACGTTGGCGACGAACGTGCGGCTCATCTCCTCTTCCCGCGAGAGCGACTGCGCCATACTGTTCAGTTCGCGCGCCAGTTCCGCGATTTCATCCTGCCCTTTTTCGGGCAAGCGGTAGGAGAAATCGCCCGACCCGAACGCCTTTGCCGCCGCCGCCATTTTGCGAAGCGGCATCGACATCCGATAGGTGAAAACATACACCGCCGCCGCCGCAAGCAACAACACAATCACGGCGGACATCAGAAAAATCCGCAGATTTTGCCACAGATATTCCACCATATCGCCCGCCGGCGCGGCAATGACGACATACCCCAGTTTGGTACCGTTTTTCAGAATAGGCGCACCGGCGGTATACTGCCGATTTTCATAAATCCCCTCCAACATTTCCACCGAAAAATACGGGGATTCCTCCTGCAACGCGGCAAGCATCTCATCCGGAAGTGCGGCGTACCCTTGCGCTTCGTTGCCGTGCTCGGTTTTCATAAGCAGTACACCGCGGTTGTCGGTAATCATCACATCCGCTTCGAGTGTTGCGGACAAGAGGTCGGCAAGGGCAGGCAACGTACTCCCCCGGTCTAAATATAAAGTATAGCGCGACTCGTCGCCGGGTGCCGGACGGGAATACTCCGCCGCGCTCTCGGCAATTTTTTGTGCGTTTTCGGTAAACAACTGTTCCTTATCGCTGAGCCAATAGCGCCCGGCAACAAACGACTGCACCGCGGCGAGTGTCAAAAAGCTCAGGCAAATCGCGAGCGATATCACCGAAAAATACTTCGCAAAAATGCTCTTAAACATCTTGTCTCTTTTCTTTCACTTCAAATTTGTAACCGACACCCCACACGGTTTTCAGTTCCCACTTGTCCGAAACGCCCTCTAACTTCTCGCGCAGGCGTTTAACGTGTACGTCTACCGTGCGGCTTTCGCCGGAATAGTCAAACCCCCACACCTCATCGAGCAGTTGGTCGCGGGTGTAAGCGCGACCGGGATTGCTCGCCAAATGGAAAATGAGTTCCATCTCTTTCGGCGGGGTATCCACCTGCTTGCCATCCACCCGCAATTCGTAGTTTTCGATGTTGATGTATAACTTGTCGTAGCGCACCTCTTTGACCTGCTCCGGCTCTTGCACGCCGGTGCGGCGCAAAATGGCTTTGATGCGCGCCACCACCTCTTTCGTCTCAAACGGTTTGATGACGTAATCGTCCGCGCCGAGTTCCAACCCGAGCACGCGGTCAAACACCTCGCCTTTCGCGGTCAGCATAATCAGCGGACAATCGGAGATTTTGCGGATTTGGCGGCACACCTGCCACCCGTCCAGTTTCGGCATCATCACGTCAAGCAGGATAAGGTCGGGTTTTTCACGCTCAAACAGTTCCAGCGCCTTTTCCCCGTCGTAGGCAATCACCGTCTCCCACTCCTCTTTTTCGAGGTAAATCCGTAACAATTCGCAAATATTACTGTCATCGTCCACAATCAAAATTTTGATATGTTGCTTTGGTGCCATCGCTCGTCATCTCCTTGTTTTTATCCTCTTTTTTTACCCGTCAAGCGGCGTTGTTCATAATTTGTGACCACAGTATACCATTTTTTTCACATAAAAACAAGTCCAAAGTGTAAACAAAGTGGAAACAAGGTGTGGACAGAAGAAAAACAAACGAAAAGTGATGTCCCCTTGCGGGGTTTTGCCGGCATTTCCGGCGCGCGTGCAGGCCCTCGACGTCCCTTCCCCTCTGCAAAGAAAAAAGGCACCTTACGGTGCCTTTTCGCATTTATGCTTTCTTAAATATCTTTTGCCACAATCTCACAAAGGGATTCCACATCCGTCCGAGGTGCCAGTGTTTGCAGATAGCGAATGCAATAACGGCAATCACCACGCCGCCGAAAATGTCGATGAAATAATGCTGTTTCACGCAGACGGTGGCGATATACACCAAAATCGCCATAACCAGCGAATACCCGCGGAACCACAGCGGCACCTCTTTGCGGCCGGCAACCGCCAAGTAGGCAAGGGTACTGTTTAGACAATGAACACTCGGGAACAGATTATACGCCAAATCGTGGCCGTCCATACAATACCAAAAATACAGCAGTTCATCGCAGAAATTGTTGCGGGGAATATTCCAAAGATTTTCCGCCACACGGTCCATATAGGTCGGCATAAAGGTCAGCACGGCACAGCTCATCAGGCTTGCCAGCAGATACGCCGCCATAAAATCCGCAAAGTGGTCTTTTTTGCATTTGGATGCCGCCATCGGCGCCATCGCCCAAAACGCATACGCCCACACATACGGAATGACGAAAATCGTCAACAGCGGAATGGCGTTGTCAATATCCGGAATTTTAGGCAAAATCGGCGTGTTTCCCACGATTTGCGCAAACGTGTGTCCCGCCATATAAATCAAATGCTGAATGACGGCGGAAACCAAACCGATAATCACGCCGTACCGCTTTACACGGTTTTCCCGTTTTTGTTTTTCCATAACGTACCTCCGAAAATATCTGTCAATTTTTTACGTTTCGTCACCGATTTAAGAAGAAAATCCCCACAAGGCACGCACCCATACCAATCAGTTTTGACGGGGTGATGGCTTCGTGATAGAGAAAATAGCCCACAAAAATGAGCACAATCGCCAAAATAGAACTGTGCATCAGTTGCCCGGTATTCACGTTCCACCCGACTTTATACATCCAAATAGCACCCGCTTCAAGTCCGACGATAATGAGTCCCATCACAAAGGTCGACCAGTTGAGATACTGGTATTCTTTGAACAAATTTCCGCCGCCGCTCATCGCGTAATACAACCCGCCGGAGCAAACCGCACCGACAAGGTACGTCACCGTCAACCCCGCCAAAGGGTTGAGCGCGTCGGGTGTCGATTTCGCACAAATCGCGTAAAACACGTTGGATACCACAATCAGCAAAATGGGCATATACGCGACAATAGGCATACAAACCACTCCTCTCACCGCCTCAGTATACCACACTCGCACCGAAAAGAAAAGGGAATTTTTTACAAAACCGCCCATCCTTGACAAAATGTATAAAATCGGCTAAACTGTATAAAGTTTGTTATATAAGGAAGAAAGAAGGGGCGCAGTTTATGGCAAAGAAAAAGGTCGGCTTCGCCAGCGGCATCGGTTTCGTGTTGGCGGCGGCAGGCTCGGCGGTCGGGCTCGGCAACTTGTGGTCGTTCCCGTACAAAACGGCAAAAAACGGCGGCGCGGCGTTCGTGTTCGTGTATATCGCGTGCGTGTTGCTGATTGGATTTGTGAGTATGCTCAGCGAAATCCACCTCGGCAAACGCGCCCATGCCAACCCCGTCACGTCGTACAAACGCATTCATAAAAATATGGGTTGGTGCGGTCTTGTCGCTATCATCATCCCGTTTTTCATCACCTGCTACTACGCGGTGCTCGGCGGATTTACCATCAAATACACCCTCAATTCCTTTTCGGGCAACGCGGGCATTCTCGGCACCTTTTCCACCAACATCGGCGAAGTCACGCTGTATACCGGCATTTTCCTCTTGCTCGCCGTCGTGGTCATTATGAGCGGCGTAAAAGAGGGCATCGAAAGGATGTCCAAAATCCTGATGCCCGCGCTCTTCTTTATCCTCATCGCCATCGTCGTCTATTCCCTCTGCCTCGGCGACGGCGTAAAAGAGGGTCTCGCGTTCTACCTGAAACCCGATTTCAAATCGCTCGGTATCGGCGGCGTGCTCGCCGCTATGGGGCAAGCGTTCTTCTCCCTCTCGCTCGGTATGGGCATTATGATTACCTACGGCTCCTATACCGGTAAAGAACTGAACATCGTGAAATCCACCGCCCTCGTGTGCCTGTTTGATACCATCGTGGCGCTGCTCGCGGGATTGGCAATCTTCCCCGCCGTCGCCCACTTTGACCCCGCAAAACTCAACGACTCCAACGGTATCGGGCTGATTTTTGACATCTTGCCCGAAGTGTTCAATTCAATGGGCGTGCTCGGAAGCATCGTCTCTTTCCTCTTCTTCGCCATGGTTGCCATCGCGGCACTCACCTCCGTGATGTCCCTCGTCGAGGTGGTCACGCAGTTCTTCATCCAAAAATTCCACGCGCCGCGTAAACGGGCGGCGCTCATTGTGGCACTCCTCTGCCTCGTCATCTCCCTGCCGATTGGTGTTTCGCTCGGCAAAGTCGGCATCCTCAAAGAAGACGGATTAAATCTGTTCGGGCTTGACTGGCTCACCTTCTTTGACGAGGTAACAAACACGGTGCTGATGCCGGTTTGCGCGTTGTTCTCGTGTATCGCGCTTGGCTGGTGTGTCGGGCCGAAAGCCGCCATTCACGAAATGGAAACACACGGCGACCGCTCCAAAATCCCGCCGTTCCTCGCCGCCGTGTATTCCGTTATGGTCAAATTTATCACGCCGGCGCTCATCCTTATCGTGGAAATCTCCGGCATCAGTGCGAAATTGAAAGACGGCAACGCTCCCGTCGTCATCGCGGCGTATGCCCTCATCGCCGCGTGCATAGCGGTGTATTTCCTCTTCCTGCGTAACGCGGAAACGGGCACCAACGACGACGAAATCGCCATCGACGGCGACCGCACATCAGAACAGTTCAACGAAGTGTAAGAAACATTTTAACCTAAAAAAAGCACCACCCTCGCAAGGCGAGGGTGGTGCTTTTTGATTTTTATTAAACGTAATACGGATTGGGTTTTCCCAAAAGGGCAATAATATCAATCACCCAGCCGACAAAGAACAATCCGCCGGTAAACAAGTACAAAATACCCATACCGGCTTTGCCTTCATAAAATTTATGCGCGCCGAAACATCCGAGGAAAATACACAAGCAAAGCGCCACCCACTTGTTACGCATACGACCGCCTACCCCGTTTTTGTTGGTGTTTACGTTGTTATTGCTATTGTTAATCACAATATTCGGGGTTTGTGCCGGCGCGGCGGCTTGTTGTAACGGTTCAACCTGCTTGCCGCAACTTGTGCAAATGACAGCCTCCTCATCAATTTGGGCGCCGCAAAACTTACAAAATTTCGTTCCCATTTTCATTCCTCCTAAAAATAATCCGGTAAATTTATTATAGACGTTTTCTGTCTAATTGTCAATAGAAAGTTTATTTCTATTGTATACTATACACGGTGATACGTATGAAACTTTCGTTTGGCGAAAAGATAAAGCGCCTACGGGAACAAGCGGAACTCAACCAAACCCAACTGGGCGATGCCACGCATATGACCCAGCGCAAAATTTCCTATATTGAACGTGGTGAGTTTGAACCGTCTCTGGAAGACCTTTGCGCTCTTTGCCGGTTTTTTCACGTCTCGGCAGATGATTTGTTAGGGCTGAAAAACAACACCGAAAAGCCTTGATGTTTCATTCGTAATTAAAAAAACACCTATATTTGAGCTTTTTATGAAATAATTGACAAAAAGATAAAAAAGGTGTACACTACACACATATTCGGGGAAAGTGAGGTGTCACTATGGAAAAAATCGAAAACACAAAATCCCCTCTTGACCGCACCCAACTTCTCAACCGCAACAGCCTCAAATACGCCATTATCGTGTGTATGTTGATTGACCATTTCGTGCACGTTCTGCGCACGGCTTACGGTTATGTCGGCATTTGGTATCTGGCAGGGCGCATCATCAGCCGCCTGACCGCGCCGATTATGTGCTACTTTTTGGCGGAAGGGTTCCGCTATACCCGCAGTGTCAAAAAATACACCACGCGACTGGGCATCTTTGCCATTGTCTCTCACCTGCCGTTTATCTTCTTTGAAACTGCCCAATGGTCTCCTGTCGGCATTTTCGACGGCAACGTATCGGTGGACGCCGCCAGTTTTCTCTATGTTTCCGGCATCGACAAAACAATAGCCCTGTATAAATCCTCTATGATTTTCACCCTGTTCCTTGGCATCCTCACCCTGTCCTTGTGGGAGAAAACCAAACTCCATCCTTGTTGGAAAGCGTTGTTGACTGTCGGCATTTGTGCAGTCGCCACCTTTGGCGACTGGTCCTACTGGGCGATTCTTTACATTTTGTGTTTCTACTTCCTGCGGGAAAAACCGGTGTGGATGTGGAGCACCTATGTGGGCATTTCACTTCTGTATATGTTCAACATCAACTTGGACGCAGGACTCGTCCCCATTGTTTGGATGCCGGAATTTCGCC
This sequence comes from Acutalibacteraceae bacterium, assembly GCA_045600765.1. Classification (GTDB taxonomy): domain Bacteria; phylum Bacillota; class Clostridia; order Oscillospirales; family Acutalibacteraceae; genus RGIG426. The sequence continues at coordinate 8,560 of JAZRYM010000016.1, forward strand.
TGTATCGCATCGGCACCCTGCTGGTTTTGCCGACCATTCTCCTTTTGTATAACGGAAAACCGGGAAGCAAATCTCCCTTCCACAAGTGGTTCTTCTATATCTTCTACCCGCTCCACCTTGTCATTTTAAGCGTTTTGTTCTACTGAATCCCGCGATAACAGATAGTAAAAATTCCCGACCTTGCATTACGGGCTTTTGAAACAATGCAGACGGGAATTTTTAGGCGAGAAACAATATATTCCTTGCGAATTCCCGGCCTTGGCCGGGAATTTTCTTATTCCAACGCGTTTTTGACGTCAATCAAGCGGCGAGGGATGTCGATATGTTGCGGGCAACGGCGGACACACGCGCCGCAGGTTTTACAATCGCCGACCGCGCCGCCCTGCTCGCCGAGCGCTTTATACTTTTCGCGCAGTTCACCGCGTTTGCGGCGCGGCAACAGCACCGCCTCGTTATACAGCGCAAAATAATCGGGAATGGCGATGTGCGCCGGGCATCCCGCCGTGCAATAGCGGCAGGCGGTGCACGCGATACGGTCGCCGGCATGCAAGAGGTCAGCCACCTTGCCGAGCATCGCTTTGTCGGCATCGGTCAGCGGCTTGAAATCGCCCATCACGGCGACGTTATCGGTGACGTGCTCCATTTCGGTCATACCGGACAGCACCATCACCACGTCGGGCAAACTGGCGGCAAAGCGAAGCGCCCACGAGGCGTTAGAAGGGGTCGGGTCATACGTTTTGATGATTTCTTCCGCCGGTTGCGGCAACCGCGCCAAGTCACCGCCGCGCACCGGTTCCATCACCATCACTTTTTTGCCGTGTTTCACCGCCACTTCATAGCAAAGGCGGGATTGCACGTCCTCGTCCTCCCAATCGAGGTAGTTGAGTTGCAGTTGCACAAACTCCACCTCGGGATGGCGGGTCAAAATCTCGTCCAGGCACGCGGCGGTATCGTGGAACGAAAAGCCGGTATGCTTGATTTTCCCCGCTTCTTTCATCTTTTGGATAAATCCGAACGCATCCACGTCCTCGGTATGCGTAATAATCGCCGAGTCCACGCAATGCACCCAGTAATAGTCGAAATAGTCCACGCCGCACCGTTTTAGTTGCTCGTTGAAAATCTGCGGCAACTGCTCTTTGGTCGGGCGGTCATACACGGGCATTTTGTCCGTAATGGTGAATGCATCGCGGGGATAGCGTTTGGCGACCGCTTCACGGAACGCGGTTTCGCTGTGTCCTTCGTGGTAACCGTAAGCGGTGTCAAAATAGGTAAATCCCGCCGCCATAAACACGTCCACCATCTTTTTGAACTGTTCCACATCCACGCTGCTGTAATCCGCGGGGTCGCGTTGCGGCAACCGCATCAGCCCAAACCCCAATTTTTTCGTCGCATCCATCGTCATTCTCCTCTCAACCGTTTTGTAACGCCTCTAATTTCGCACGAAGCGCTAAGAGCGCCTCGGTTTCGTCCGTCAAATCTTTCACCGTTTGTTCCATCGGGCACGCGCCGTCACCCGTGCGGTTGATAATCACATCCACGCAGGTGTCGTATTCCAGCGCGACCCCGTGCGCGCGAAACCACGCACGCGCCGGCGCGCTCACCGTCAGCGCGTAGCAGGCGGTGACACCGCCCGCCGTCATCACCATCGCGGCGGCTTTACCGACGATTTTATCAACCACGGTCGCACCCGTAAGCACGCCCTCGTCATACAGCGACAAAATCGGCGCAATCCCGCGCCCGGCGGCGGTTTTCACGACCGCACCGTCACGGAGCACCACACACGCCGCTTGGTCGCTTTGAATTTGCGCCACCGCGGCG
>JAZRYM010000017.1:0-10349 GCA_045600765.1 Acutalibacteraceae bacterium
TTTGTTGGCGGAGAAGGGGAGACTCGAACTCCCGCGCCGGTTGCCCGACCTACGCCCTTAGCAGGGGCGCCTCGTCACCAACTTGAGTACTTCTCCGTATGAACCCGGTGCGGATGGTGAACCCGCCCGTTTTCTATGCTATTGTGAGACACCCGCGGTGTCGGCTTTTAGAGGTTGGCGGAGAGGAAGGGATTCGAACCCTTGGCTCTGACGAGTCACCGGTTTTCAAGACCGGCTCCTTAAACCACTCGGACACCTCTCCAAGCACCCGTCTATTATATCCGCTTTCCTTTCGCTTGTCAACCCTTTTTTCGCAGGATTTTTTGACGAATCCTGACGAAAACTGCAAACTATTCAGACCTTTTTGACCCTTGACAACCATCGGTTTTACAAAGTGTAAAACGGCCTTTCTCCCCGATTTTGGGGAAAATTCGGTGGAAAAAGTGGAAGAATCCCACCATTTTAGGCTTTTTTTCTGGGTAATTATGGTTTTTTTACCCCAAAGCGGTGGAAAATTAAATTTATTTTTCGACAATCTGTTGAAACCCCTTTACGGTGAGTAAGGTCACTTTGCATAGCGCGATGTGAAAAAATGCACGCACCGTTCCACGGCATCTTTTGACGTTCCCCAATCGGCGTTTTCGCCGCTGTTGCGATAATCGAACATCTCGCAAAAATGATGGACGTCCGCCCGCAAATTGGCAAGTTCCTCTTTGGCGAGTTTGCTCGCCGCATCGCCGAAATCGCCGCGGGTACGCTTACTCATCGTCCGTCCGGCGGCTTCCATCAGTAGGGCGTAGTGCGGCAGGCACAAAGTCGGTTGCGCCGCAAAGGTGTCGCGGAACTCGCGTTCCCGCTCCCACAGTTTACAGAGATTGTCCGACATCTGCTCCATATTCTTTTCGACCCGCGCGCACACAAAGCAGGTAGACATCGCCTCAGTCGCCGCTTTCCCCTGCTTTCCGGCATCGTGAAACACTCCGCCGAAAATCCGTTTTTGGAGCGAATCCAAATGGCTCTCCATCATCAGCGCCACGCCGAGATGGTTGTGCTGTTTGAGCAGTTGCTCGTAATGGGTATAACAAAACCCGAGTTTGTTGGTCTCTTTGCGCACGTCCGGCTCCATCATCGCGGCACCGGTGATATACTCCACCACCCGCTTTTCGAGCAAATCGCGCATCCGGCAAATGGGACAACCGTCCTGCGTCTCAAAAATTTCGCTAATCGGAATACTGGTGATATCGTCACGCATCGGATGGTTCCTCCTTGTTCTCCTCTTTTTTCTTCCACGTTTTTAAGGGTTGGTTGGCATAAAACGAGCCGGCAAGGTCGGACAGCGCAAACAGCACCCACCACACGCCGACCAGTTTCGGCGTAAACAGCGGGAATCCCACCAAGCCGAACGCCATAAGCCCCGCCAGTGAAACAAGCACCGAAAAACCGAGGAGCGGTTGGCGTTTTTTGCGGAACAGGGTGTCGCCCTGCGTATACACAATGTTAAACACCGGCAGGAAAAAGAGCGCAAGCAATACCGCGCCGCCCTCTACAAGCAGTTCCAAATACAAACTGTGCGCGTGCGGCACGGTGGCAAGCCCGGCGGCTTTCATAATCGCCGTGGTGCTCTGGATACCCGCGCCGTAGCCGAACACCGGCCGCTCGGTAATGGCGGAAAGCGCCGTCAACCACAAGCGCGTGCGTTCGGAGACGGAGACGTCCCCGCCGTTCAGGGTTTGCATCCGCGCGGAAAAGATGTTGGGTGTCAGCGCGAACAGCGCCACCACCGCGGCGGCGGCAAGGAAAATCACCACACCCCACGGGCGTTTGACCCGCGGAATAAGGTAGAGTACGAACAAGAACAACAGTCCCACCATCACGGCGTAACTGGCGCGGGAGAAACTGAACGCCGTCCCCCACACCCCGGCAACCAAGCACAGCGCGAACAACACGCGCGACGCGGTGTGCCTTGCGGCACGGATACAGTAGGCGGAAAGCGGCATCAAAAACACCATCGCTCCCGCAAAAATGTTGGGGTTTGAATAGGTCGCCGCCACCCGCGTGCCGTCGCTGTAAAGGCGGATGTCGATGGGCAAAAGCCCATACACCGAGCGGTCAAGGAAGTTCCAAAATTGCAGGGCGTCGCGTCCCCATCCGAGGAGCGCACAGCCGAAATACTGCACACACCCGAGCACGCCGAGCACGCCGAGGCACAACGTCAGCGATTGGAACAAGCGCACAAGCCGCTCTTTATCGGTAATCACCGCAAGCAACGCGAGGTAGGCGGGCGCCATCACAAGAAACATCAGCACCGTCGTCACGCTGCCGAGCGGCGCGATAGAATAGGTCACGCTCAGAAGCATCGCCGCGAGGAAAAACACGCTTCGCCGCCCCGTTTCACCGACCAAAAACCCGCGCCGTCCCGTGGCTTTCACTTCGCCGTAAGCAAGAATCAGCGCCAAAATGACGGCAATCGGCGCGATATATTCGGGCAGGAGAAACACGCCGAGCACGCAGAAAATTACCCACATATAGCGTTGTTTCGCCAAGTCTTTGGCTTCGGTCATCAGTTCGCGCATCGGTCGTCCCTCCTTTTTACCTATATTCTCGGTCAGTATAGCATATTCCCGCAAGAATTGCAATAGAAATGGTAAAAAAGGAGGACTGGACAATATGCTGTGCCGTATTACGCATTTACACGACAAAGAGGTTATCAACGTCTGCGACGGAAGCCGGCTCGGGTGTGTGGACGACGTGGAGGTGGACACGTGCAGCGCCCAGTTGACGGCGCTTGTGCTGTACGGTCGCCCGAAACTGCTCGGACTGCTCGGACACGAGGACGACATCATCATCCCCTGGCGGGAAATTGAAATCATCGGCGACGAGACCATTCTCGTCTCCCGTCCCGTACCGCCGGAAGAACTACGCAAAAAGCACCGTCACGACCTGTTACGCGGCGTATTTTCCCGATAAAAAATCCCGATGGATTCGGTCACACCGAACCATCGGGGTTTTGCTTTTATCTTTCCTTTTATACCAACAATTCCATTCCGTATTTTTGGATATGGAAGCCGAGGTGGTTGTAAAACGCCTGTGCCGCCTCGTTTTTATCCCACACGTTGAGGGTGAGGTTATACACGCCGCGGTCGCGCGCAAACGCACGCACGCGCTCAAACAGCGCTGTGCCGATGCCGGTACCGCGTGCCGTCTCCTCCACGCACAAGTCGTCCACGTACAACGTCAGCACGTCGCGGAGATTGTTGTTCCCCTCGTGCGATTGAAACACGCAAAACGCATACCCGAGCACGCGCTCGCTCTCATCCACCGCAACAAAAATCGGGCGGGTATCGTCCGAAAAAAGGGCGGTGAGTTCGGCGGCGGTGTACTTGGTTTTGTCTTTAATAAACAGGTCGGGACGGGTTTTCTCGTGCACGTTGTTGACCTGCCGCAGCAGGGCAAGAATCCCGTCGGTATCCGCGGGCGTAGCGGGTCGAATGGTCAGCATGACAGTTCCTCCGTATCAAAAAGGGAGATACGGCGTATCTCCCTTGTCAGTCGTTTTTCAGGCGTTTGGCGCGGGTCTCGTTTTGTTCCCACACGTCGGAAATCTTCTTTTGAAGCGCGGTGCACAAATTTTCGAGCGCCGGCGTATCCGCCGCGGCAAAGCCGCCGACCAATCCGTCCGCCTGCACCACTTTCGGCAAAGTCATCGTGCCGTAGGCGGCGGGGTCTTCCACGTTGACAAGCACGTGGCGCGCTTTACATTCCACCGCCACGGCGATGTTGGTGTTCTTGTCGCCGGACGCCGCCACGCACAAGTAGCAGTTGGCGGTATCTCCGCGGAAAAACTTGCGCGGGATATGGCGAACCGTTCCCGCTTCGTCCATCGCACGCAGGCGCGGGCACAGTTCAGGCGCAATCACCGTCACTTTTGCGCCGAAGGACAAGAGCAACTCCGCCGCGTCGGCGGCATAGTCACCGCCGCCCACAATAGCGCAGGTGTTGCCTTCCAGTTGCACAAAAATCGGGAATTCCAACGCCACCGCTCGTCCCTCCTATCCGCAAAAATCGTGTGGTTTCCCTTTCTTACCTCGTAGTATACACTATGTTTCCCGTTTTGACAAGCATTATTTCTTTTCCCTAAAAAACGCGCTTGTCAAATCTATTTATTTATGGTACTTCCCGCCCGCCGCAATTTGCATCGCGCGGTACACCTGCTCGCACAGCATAACCCGCGCTAATTGGTGCGGGAAGGTCATCGGCGACAAGGACAGTTTGAACGTCGCCGCCGCCTTGACGGCGGGCGACAACCCGAACGAACTGCCGATAATACACACGATTTTAGACGTGCCCGCCACCGACCATTGTTGCAACTTTTCGGACAGCGCCTCGGACGAGAGCGGTTGCCCCTCAATGCAAAGCGGCATCACCGCCGCACGCGACGGGATTTTCGTCAAAATCGCTTTTCCCTCGGTTTCGAGCGCTTTTTCAATCTGCGCCGGCGAGGGATTGTCCGGCAAGCGACATTCATCCAGTTCCACAACCTCAAATTTGCAAAACGCCGCCAACCGTTTTTGATATTCCGCCACCGCGTCCCGCCAGTAGGCTTCTTTCAATTTTCCCACACAAAGCAGGGTGATGCTCGTCATTGCAACGCCTCCAAAGCCGCCGTGTATTCCTCCTCGGTCAACGCCGTGTTGATAAATTCCAGCAACCGCGCGGTCGATACCTTTTGCGGCAACCCGAACGCCCGCAAAAACGCGGCGCGGTGCGCGGCGGCATCGGCACAGCCGGACAAGCCGTCGGCAACAAGACGGGCACTCGTCATAAACGGGTCTCTCTGCGGTGCATCGTCCACCGTCACTCCCGCGGCAAGAAGCGCGGCGGAAAGAACGGTCTCGTCCATTCCTTCAACGCCTAAAAGCCCCTCTTTTCCGGGCGTGGATTTGCGCTTTTCTTTGCCCTTGATTTCGGGAATAAAGGCGTGTTTTACGGTAATTCCGGGCAACGCGCCCGTCAAATAGTTACGAATCACAAACCCCGCGCCGTCGCTGTCGGTCAGCAACACGCACCCGCGCTTTTGCGCGAGCGCACGCAGAGCGGCGAGCCGTTCGGCATCCTTAAAAATGCGAAACCCGTTCGTTTGAAACACTACGGCATCGGTCACGGCGGCGAGTTTCACGGCATCGTGCTTACCTTCCACCACCAGCACTTCTTTGATGTGAAGCATCCGCTCACCCCCGCGCTTTCAAAAGCAGTTCGGAGACGGCGCGCTCCAAAATCCACCAGTTGTCCATTGACGAGGATTTCATCGCCGTATCGGCGCGAGAAAGGGTCGCGAGGCACCTGCGCAAGGTGGCAAGGCTCATCCGCCCGCCGTCGCGCGCCGCGTTGCGGAGCACAAATTCCCGCTTGCCATAGGCAAAATCGCGGGTGAGGCTTTCCGGCCGCTCCCCTGCGGCGGAAGCCACTTTTACGCGATAGAGGTCGGCATACGCCGACGACAGCACCGCGAGCACACCGGTCGGTTTTTCCTTATCCGCTTGCAGGGTGTGCAAAATGGTAAACGCGTGCGTGGCATCGCCGCGCCAAATGGTTTTGGAGAGGTCAAATACCCGCGCTTCCAGCGTTTCGTGGGTGAGTTTCGTCACCATATCCGCGGTGATTTCCCCTCCCTGCCCCGCGCAGGAGCAGAGTTTGTCCAGTTCGTTCAAAAGGGTGTGCAAATCGGTGCCGCAACGGGTCGCCATCAACTCCGCCACTTTATCGGACAGCACACACCCACGCTTTTTCGCCCCACCGCACAGCAGCTTTGCCGCCTCATAGACGGAGGGGTGGTTCAGTTCGGTCACAAAGCCCGCGTTCGCCGCGGCGGACAAAAATTTCTTCCATTTCGCCTTGCCGTCCGGCAACACGCGGCAGTACCAAAACACGAGCACCGTCGTGTCGGGCAAATCGGCAAAAAACGACTCCCACACGTCGCTCCCCTGGTCGGTCGCCACATTGTAGTCACACACCGACACGACGCGCCGCTCGGCAAAGGCGGGTAACGTCTCGGCGGTGGCGATAATCTCCTCGGCGGAACAAGCGGTGCCGTCCAACTTGTCGAGGTTGAAATCCGCTTCCTCCGGCGACAACGCCAAAGAGGCGATTTTCGCGGCATAATGCGCCGTCAGGTAACTCTCGTCCCCGTACAGCACGTACAGCGATTTCAGCGGTTCTTGTTTCAACTGCTTTTTGAGATCTGCCTCATGGTAAATCACGCTTGTCCCTCCCTTTTTGATTTCTAAATTAACGTACCGCAAACGACACGTCGTCCGTGCCGGTAAAATCCAATGTAAATTGTGTGCCGTCAATATTCACCGAAACGGCGTTTTCCCGCACGGTCATCCGCCCGTTTTCAAAAAGCGGCGCGGTGGTCGTCACCGTCACCGTCTTTTCCGCCGTTTTCAGCGTTCCCGCCGCCTTGTCGTCGGCGGCAAGTACGTAGTTTTCGACCGTCACGCGGTCGTCAAACTCCTGCCACTTGCGGGTGAGTTTTCGAGCGGCATCCACAATGACCACCGTTTCGACCGCGCTTTGGTTTTCGCGGTCTAACAAGTCGGCGGCGGCTGTCCAGCCGTTATCCCCATCCACAAACAGGCACGCGACACCGTCCTGCGTAAGCAGGGCGGCATTGTCGCCGTATGCGCGTTTCAGCGTGACTTCCGTCTGCCCCGCCGTCCACACGCGGTCACCCACGCACAAGAGAATAAGCACGGCAAGCGCGACGGCAAAACCGGCGGCGGCTTTGCGTTTTCCATAGATTTTCCACAGCACCGCTACAAGCGCGAGGGTCAGGAAAATCCAAACCACGCGGTACGGTTCGCGCGTGGAAAGCACGGCGTGCGGTGCGCCGCCGCAAAGCGACGTCGCCCACAAAAGAAAGCGGGCAAGTAAGGTGGCACAAAGGCGCCACCCACCGGCAAGAAACCCGAACGGCAACACGCTGAACAACAGCGCTCCCGCGGAGCACCAAAGGAGCAACGTCGCCGCCGGCACGCAGACGAGGTTCGCAAGCGGGGTAACAAGCGAGATTTCGCCGAACACCACCGCGCAAATGGGCAAAATCAGCAAAGTTGCCGCAAGTGTCGTGCACAGCGATTCGAGTACAAACCGCACGGCGCGGTCAAGGGCGCGGTGGCGAAGCGGGTACGCTTCCAGCACATCTTTATACGCCTTTGTGAAGTGCGGAAAAAAGCAAAGAAGCCCTGCCGTCGCACTAAACGACAGCCACAACCCCACGTCGTAGACACAAAACGGGTTGCAAACCCATAAGAGCAACAAACCGCCGCCGAGGGAATTGAGCCCATCGGCACGGCGGCGAAAGAGGTTGCCCGAAAACACCAATGTATTCAAAATACACGCGCGCATCACCGAGGGATGAAACCCGACAAGCACGGCAAACGCCCAAAGGGCGCATAAAGCCGCCACCGAAGCGGCGCGGCGACCGGCGCGCAATTTACGAAGCACCCCGTAAACGCCCATGGCGACAATCGAGAGGTGAAGCCCCGAAACCACAAGCAAGTGGGACACACCCGACCGCCGAAACGCGGCGGTCACGTCGGCAGGCAGTTCACTTTTATCTCCGAGGCACATCGCAAGAAGAAGCGGGCGCACGTCCCGTGTCATCCCCGACAAAATCGCTTGTGAAAGAGCGGTGCGTGCCGCGGTTACGCGAGCGCGAAGCGAGCGATCACCGACACGCAAAAGCGTAAAATCTTTCTCTTGTTTCGTCCAGCCGGAAAGCAAAATTTTCTCCGCCTTATCGTAGCGAAACAAACCGCCGGTGTCGGTATATTCCAGCGCCGTCGTCGTCTTTACCTCGTCGCCGTAAGCGGGCGCGAGGTCGGAAAAGGGCGCGCGCAACGTCACGAGTGTGCCGCGCGGCAAATCGCCGTCGGTCACGCGAACGGTAACGGTCAGCACGCGATGAGCAATCCCGCCCGATTCGGTCACGGTACCGCGCACGTACGCGGTCTGCCCGTCAAACTTCTGCAACGGACGGCAATCGCGTATTTCGCACACAAGAAAGAGCAAAAGCGCCACCGTTGCCGCCAACAAGCACCACGCCGCCTTGCGGGTTTTGCGAAAAATCCACATTGCCGCGCCGCAAAGCGCGCACAGCACGGTCAGCGCCACACCCGCATAAAACGGCAACAACGCGACGGCGACTAATGCGCCGAATCCGCAAAACCCAATGACCGCCAGCGGCCGCTTAAAAGACGTCATTCGCTCACTTTTTGCGGAACGCATCCTTCATCCGCAATTCGTGGGACAAAATGCGTTTGCGCAAACGAATGGATTGCGGCGTAATCTCCACCAGTTCGTCGTCGTTGATAAATTCAAGCGACTGTTCAAGCGACAAGGTCACGGGCGGGGTCAAGCGAAGTGCCTCATCCGAGCCGGAAGCGCGGGTGTTGGTCACGTGCTTTTTCTTGCAGACGTTGACGGTGATGTCCTCATTTTTCGGACACTCACCCACAATCATCCCCTCATACACGGGTGTCGCCGGGCCGACAAACATCGCGCCGCGGTCTTGCGCGTTCCAAAGACCGTAACCGGTCGTCTCGCCCGTTTCAAAGGAGACAAGCGACCCTTGCGTGCGTTGCGGAATGTCGCCTTTATACTCGTCGTAACCGTCAAACAAACTGTTCATAATGCCGTGTCCGTTGGTATCGGTCAGGAATTTTTGACGGTAGCCCATCAGCCCGCGGGACGGCAACCGGAATTCAAGGTGCGAAATGCCGGTGTCGCGCGTGCCCATATTGATGAGTTCCGCTTTGCGGTTGCCGAGCCGTTCCATCACGCTTCCCACGTAGGTTTCGGGTACTTCAATCATCAGCAATTCCATCGGTTCCAGCAACTTGCCGTTTTCGTCCTTTTTCATAATGACGCGCGGGTTGCTCACCGCGAATTCATACCCCTGACGGCGCATTTGCTCGATAAGGATAGACAAGTGCAATTCGCCGCGACCGGACACCTCAAACGCATCGGTCGTCTCCGTCTCGCGCACCCGCATACTCACGTTGGTCTCCACCTCTTTGAACAGGCGGTTGCGCAGGTTGCGGCTCGTAACAAACTTGCCCTCTTTGCCCGCAAACGGGCTGGTGTTTACCATAAACAGCATCGAAATGGTCGGCTCGTCGATGTGCACGAACGGGAGCGGCTCGATGTGTTCCGGGTCGCACGCGGTCTCGCCGATGTTCAAATCGGGAATCCCGCTGACCGACACAAGGTCACCCAGTTTCGCGCTCTCGCACTCCACGCGGTTGAGCCCTTCAAACTGGTACAGTTTGCCGATACGCGCGTTCACCGTCTTGCCGTTTTCCTTGCAAATGGCGACCGGCTGACCCACTTTCACCGCGCCGCGCTCCACGCGACCGATGCCGATGCGCCCGATATAGTCGTCGTAATCAATGTTGGAGAAGCGGATTTGGAGCGGCCCGTCCGGCTCGCCCTCCGGCGCGGGAACGTTTTGCAAAATCGCCTCAAACAGCGGTTGCATATCCCCCGAACGCACCGTCGGGTCAAGCGACGCATAACCGTCTTTCGCCGATGCATACACCACCGGGAATTCCAGTTGGTCTTCGTCCGCATCCAGTTCGATAAACAAATCAATCAGTTCGTCAATCACTTCCGCCGGGCGCGCGCCGTCGCGGTCAATCTTGTTGATAACCACCACCGGACGTTTGCCCGCTTCCAGCGCTTTTTTCAGCACGAAACGGGTTTGCGGCATACAGCCCTCAAACGCATCTACGAGGAGCAACACGCCATCCACCATAAGGAGAATACGCTCCACCTCGCCGCCGAAATCGGCGTGACCGGGCGTGTCCACGATGTTGATTTTGGTATCGCCGTATTTCACGGCGGTGTTTTTGGACAAAATGGTGATACCGCGCTCCCGTTCCAGGTCGCCCGAATCCATCACGCGCTCCGCCACCTGCTCGTTTTCGCGGAAGACTCCGCTTTGACGAAGCAGTTGGTCTACGAGGGTGGTTTTGCCGTGGTCGACGTGGGCAATGATGGCGACGTTGCGGATGTCTTCTCGTTTTTGCATAGTTTCGCTTCCCTTTTAACAGTAAAATTCATTAACCTATTTAGTATATCACGGAAAATCGCCCCGTGCAAGAGTTTTTCGGCAAAAAAATACCGAGCGGAAGGCCGGGAGTTCATAAGGAATGTATTGTTTCTCGCCTAAAAATTCCCGTCTGCATTGTTTCAAAACCCCGTAATGCGTCAGCATTACGGGGTTTTTCAACTTCCCAGAACGAAAATTTTTATTGGCTACGAAACCGCGAAGCGCCTTAAAACAC
>JAZRYM010000018.1:0-13792 GCA_045600765.1 Acutalibacteraceae bacterium
GTGTTTTAAGGCGCTTCGCGGTTTCGTAGCCAATAAAAATTTTCGTTCTGGGAAGTTGAAAAACCCCGTAATGCTGACGCATTACGGGGTTTTGAAACAATGCAGACGGGAATTTTTAGGCGAGAAACAATACATTCCTTACGAACTCCCGGCCTTCACCGTGGGGTTTACGATTTATATCCGTTGTTTCACAAGTCCGTGCTTGTTGCAATAGGCGTACAAAACGCCGTGTCCGCGGCGGGGAAAGCGGGCGTTCGCCGCGCCCTCGGGATACCATTTGACAAGGGTTACCCGCTCGCTTTGTACCAACGCGACAAAACTCAAAAAGTGGTCTTTTTCCATCGGGTGCGCGCTTTCTACAAACCACTCGTCCTCCACCGCCGTCACCGAAAGAGCGTGCGCACCGTCCGCGTCCTCTGCCGCAAGAGGCGGGAGAGTCACGCCACAGCAGGACAACGCGATTTCGCCCACGCTGTGCACGATGTTGCCGCACACGGGGCATACGTAAAAGGTGGTTTTCATCATATTGGCGGCGCGGTTGTTGTTTTTTACGGCATCGCCGGAAAACAGTTCCGTCACCGAAAGCGAAAGTGCCGTCGCAATCACCTCAAACAGCGAAATGTCCGGTAATCCCGCGCCCGTTTCCCATTTGGAAACCGCTTTGGCGGTGACACCGACCGCCGTTGCCAACTGTGCCTGCGTGAGCCCTTTTTCCTCCCGCTTTTTGCGGATGAGTTCGCCGATTCCGTTGTCATTCATCGTGGCTTTTCACTCCTTTTGTCGTTGCTTTCAGTATACCCTTAAACCCGTGCGCCGTCAATCCACTTGTCGTAGACCGCAAAAAAGCATTGATTATTTTTGCTGACTGTGGTATACTGGTTTTCGCTGAAAACAACGGGGTGTAGCGCAGTTGGTAGCGCGCTTGCTTTGGGAGCAAGATGCCGCGAGTTCGAGTCTCGCCACTCCGACCAAAAATCGACAAATCTCGACAGAGGTTTGTCGATTTTACTTTTTCACTACTCACTATTCACTATTCACTAAAAAATCAAACTGTCGATTTTCGGAATCTAATAAGTAATAGTGAAGAGTGAAGAAGTAAGGTGTCGGCTTCGCCGACAAAATATAAAAAAGCAGGTTCAACACCATCCACCGTTTTTCCGAAATATCTTTTTCGCAGTCTAACCGTCAGGCGGAAAGCCAACGCGTTGCCAATCTCGCATAAATATTTGTTTTTATATTGAAAATTACGGAAAAACGTGGTACGATATCTAAAAAGCAAAAAGGAGGAACAAGTATGCCGGGTTCCAAATCTGCAAAAAAACGAATGGATGCGGCGGTGAACGAGGCGATTGAGGCGGGCGACGCCTTTTTGGCAAACGAAATCACCGCGAACGTTATGGTGGGCACCACGATGATGATTATTGTGGCTGTGATGATGCTGTGCTTCGTTCTCAACGAGGTCGGCGTGTTTTCCGCCGACAAATCCATTATGCGGTGGGCGGTCGTTATCGCCACCGCCATTGAACTGCCTATCACGGTGCTCAACGCCAAATACGTGGGCACGAAAAAATGGCTCAAAGTGCCGCTGATGGTGGACTTGATTTTGGTGTGCGCCATTTTAAGCGCTACCCTCGGACACAACGTCACGCTCACGATGGTGTTTCCCGTCGTGGTGAGCACCCGCTATTTTGATGAAAAATACACCCGTATCGTCGCGTGGGCGACGGCGATTATGTTTGCGGCGGCGAGTTTTGTCAACGGGTTTTACGGCATCGTCAACCTGAATATGATGCCGTTCCAGAACGGCGCGGAATTGTCCGTGTTGCAGGACGGCACGTTGCGTGACGCCGTTTTGGCGGCGGGATTTGATAAAGCCGCCTATATCAAGAGTTTGTTCCTCAACGATTTTATTCCGCGGTGTTTGATTTTCCTTTCGCTTTCGGTCAGTTGCCGTTACGTTGCCAGCCGCGGCAAACGGATGATTGAAGTGCAGTCGGAAAACGCCAAAAAAGCCTCGCGAATTGAGACGGAATTGAACCTCGCCACCAACATCCAAGCCAATATGTTGCCGCGGATTTTCCCCGCGTTCCCGGAACGCAGCGAGATTGAACTGTACGCCAGTATGATTCCTGCCAAAGAGGTGGGCGGCGACTTTTACGATTTCTTTATGGTGGACGACGACCACCTCGCTATCGTGATGGCGGACGTGTCGGGCAAAGGTGTGCCGGCGGCGCTGTTTATGGTGATTGCCAAAACGCTGATTAAAGACCACACGATGATTGGCAAAGACCTCGGCGACGTATTCACGCAGGTGAACGAATTGCTGTGCGAATCCAACAGCGAGGGGTTGTTTGTCACTGCGTTTGAGGGTGTGCTGGATTTGCGGACGGGCGAGTTCCGTTTTGTCAACGCGGGACACGAAATGCCCTTTATTTGCAAGAAAGGGCAAGGGTTTAAGCCGTATCCGATGAAAGCCGCGTTTGTGCTTGCCGGCATTGAAACGATGACCTATCAATCGGGTGTCATTCAACTGGACGTGGGCGACAAACTGTTCCAGTACACCGACGGTATAACCGAGGCAATCAACGTCCACAACGAGCTGTACGGTATGGAGCGGTTGGAAGCGATTTTGACGAAAAACGCCGATGCCACGCCCGCCGACCTGCTTCCCGCGGTTAAAGCGGATATCGACGCTTTCGTGGGCGCTGCTCCGCAGTTCGACGATATCACGATGCTCTGCCTCGAATTTAAGGAAAAAACAAAAACCGAGGAATAACAGCAAAAAAAGAAAAACCGACAAGGCTTTTAGCCTTGTCGGTTTTTTGTGGGCGGAAACTAATCGAACCTGCGGTTTTCGTCCGTCTGTGTCAATCGAAAAAAGAGAGAGGCGATTGCCTCTCTCTTTTTTTTGGTGGGCGTAAACGGACTCGAACCGCTGACCTCTTGCGTGTGAAGCAAGCGCTCTAACCAGCTGAGCTATACGCCCGAAAATGGTGACCCGGACGAGAATCGAACTCGTGTTACCGCCGTGAAAGGGCGGTGTCTTAACCGCTTGACCACCGGGCCGAATGGTAGCGGCAATTGGATTCGAACCAACGACACTGCGGGTATGAACCGCATGCTCTAGCCACCTGAGCTATACCGCCATATCACGCTGTCCATGGCGGACAGCGCATTTTATTATATAGTATCCTTTCACACTTGTCAAGTGAAATTTTATAATTTTTTCAAATCCTTTTTACAAATCCGTTTTTAATAGGTCGGCTGGTCTTTGATAAGCACGCCGGAAACGATAAAACGGGTGGTGCCGTCCGCCGTAACACAGGTTTCGAGTGTCACGATATGGTCTTTGGTCGTGAGGTTGCATTCGCGGGTCATTCCATACGACGGATGTGCCGCTTCTTCCAAATACTTGGCGAACTGCGCTTCTTCTTTGAAGAAATCGTTTTCCAACAAAATGTGACGGTCGTTGCGGGTGTATGCCGAGAAAATCCGATAGGTCAGGATGTGCCCCTCGGTGTAAATGATGAATTCCGGCGTCGCATCCCATTTTGCCTGGGATTTCAAGTCGTGCAATTCACGGAACATCGTCCCGTCTAACATACAGTGGCCGTAAACGATGGTGTTCGGGTCGGAAAAATCCTTGGCGTTGTATTTTTGGGTGTAAATCGTGCCCGCAAACAGATATTCTTTATCTTCGCCGCGGTGGAGATAAAAATCCTCTTCTTCATCGGGAGCGCTCTGCGCAATGGGATAATCAATGACGGTGCCCGGCATTTTAATCCACGCGTACAAGTCGGAGTTTTTCTCTTTCAGCGCGGCAAAATCAATGGGGTTTTTCACTTTGGCAACGGTGGGCGTGACGTCTTCCACCTGCATAGTGGTTTTCTCAATCGGCGGCGCGGGAGGGGTCTCCTCCTCTTTGCTTTTCTTGTTGAGACACAGCGCCACCACCACAATGGCGACAATCACCGCCACGGCGAGCGTGACAAAAATCCACCACCGCCTTTTTGGCGAAGTTCCCGGCATTAGGGGAGCATCGGGAGTGGTGAATACGGTGTTATTTTCCTCAATCTTGTTCTTGTCCATTCGTTTCACGGCCTTTCACGTTTTGGGAAGTTGGTTTTTCGTGTGCACGGTTATTTCATCGGCTTGTACCGCCGCTTTTGACGGTTGCGGGCGTTGCGCTTCTTTTCGCGGTTGTGGGCAATGGCCAGTCCGATATACGCCGCAATCAGCACAATCAGCACAATGAGCAAGCCCCACAGCCAAGGGGAAGTCATCACGGCGCAAAAGCGGCTCCACACGAACAGGAGCAAACTGCGTTTGACCGATTCGCTTGCCACCAAGTTGACGGTGCCGATTGCCTGGTCTTCGCGGATATACAAGGTGGCGTGGCCGAGCACCTGCCCTTTTTCAATCGGGGCTTCAAAGTGCTCTTTGTCGAGGGTGATTTCGGAACGCACCGTATCCAAATCCAGCTCTTCCGGCACCACGCCGGTCAGGGTATCTTCTGCGACGAGCGTGACCGAATCCACTTTCCATGACAACGCCACGTCCGCGCGGGTCATCGGTTGGTTTTTCTTCACGAGTGTTTGGTAGGCAAAATGGTTGAGCGCCCACCGCACAAGTGCCGACGTGCTGTTGTAATGGGTGCCGGGGTCGCCCTCGCTGTCCTCCTCGGGACAACCGAGCACCACCGTGATATAGCGGTAACTGTCAACCACGCAGAGGGAGATGAGCGCTTTTCCGTCAATATCCGACACGCCGGTTTTGCCCGCCGCCATCGGCTCGTAATAATACTCGGACGATTCGCGGAGCATATAGTTGCTGTTCTCAAATGAGCGCGGCTCGCCGTTCTTTGTCGGGGTAACGGTGTATTCCGAGAGGGAGAGCGCTTCTTCAAGCACGGGGTCATCCAGCGCGTAGCGCAGGGCGATATACAAATCGTGCGCCGTGGTTTTTTGGCGCGGGTCGTCAAGACCGGTGACGTTGACAAGGGTTGTGTTTGCGCAACCGATGGATTTCACGTACTCGTTCATTCCGAGAACAAACGCATCCACGCTTCCCGCCGTAGTGGCGGCAAGGGTGACGGCGGCATCGGCGGCGGTTTGAATCATGGACAGCGACAAAAGGTCTTTGAGTGTCCACATCTCGCCCGTTTCCATATTGGCGAGGGTCAACCCCGTTCCCCAAATATAATTGTCACGGAGCACCTCGGTGTAGACGCCGGTGGTTGTATCTAAATTGAGTTTTTTGTCATCAATCAGTTTTTTGGCGTACAGTCCCACCATAACGCGCATCGTCGCGGCGGGGTCAAGCGGCGTATCCGCCGCTTTTTCAAACAAAACGGAGTCTTTGCCCGCGATGCCGTCGGCGGCGGGAGCGGACGCTTCCATATACACGCTCATCGCGGCACGCGCCGTCATTTGTTCGGCGGTGTCGGCGGGCAACTCATACGCGGCGGAGGCAGGGACGGATGCGCCGCACAGCAACAGTGCAACGATACTTGTCAAAACGATAAATTTTTTCCATTTTCGCATAGACAAATCCCCTTTTTTGTTGGTCACAAGACGTGTGCCCTCTTGCGCATACATATACAATATATAGTATAACAAAAAACTTGTAAAAATGCAATCCCTTTTCAACAAAAACACGTAAAAACCCCGAAACCGTGGTGGTTACCATGGTTTCGGGGTTTTGGTTGCGGTTACATTCGATTAGAACGCGCCTTGCTCCATCATCGCCTGAGCGACTTTGTCGAAGCCGGCGATGTTCGCACCGGCAACGAGGTCGTAGCCGAGGCCGTATTTCTCCGCCGCGGCGGCAGACATATCGTGGATGTTCTTCATAATCTTATGCAGTTGGGCATCCACTTCTTCCGCCGTCCAGGACAGACGCTCGGAGTTCTGGCTCATTTCGAGACCGGAGGTGGCAACACCGCCCGCGTTGACCGCTTTGGACGGGGCAACAATCATACCCGGTTGCTCGCGCAGGAAGTTGAGCGCGTCGTTGGTGGTGGGCATATTGGCGACCTCAATGTAGTATTTGGTGCCGTTGCCGGCGATTTGTTTCGCCTGCTCCATATGCACGTCATTCTGCATGGCAGAGGGCATCACGATGTCCACTTTCTCGCCGTACGGTTTCTCGCCGGCGACGAATTTCACGCCGAATTTGTCGGCATAGTCCTGCACGCGGTTGCGGCCGGAGGAACGCATTTCGAGCAGGTAGTTGATTTTTTCTTCGGTGACCACGCCGTCCGGGTCGTAGATGTAGCCGTCCGGGCCGGAGAGGGTGACCACTTTCGCGCCGAGCTCGGCGGCTTTTTTGCAGATACCCCAGGTCACGTTACCGAAACCGGCGCACGCAATGGTTTTGCCTTTGATGGAATCGTTCTCGTGGGCGAGCACTTCGTTCAGATAGTACACCGCGCCGTAGCCGGTGGCTTCCGGACGAATGAGCGAACCGCCGTAGGACATTCCTTTACCGGTGAGAACGCCGTTTTCAAAGGTGGCTTTCAAGCGGCGATATTGACCGAACAGGAAGCCGATTTCGCGGCCGCCCACGCCCATGTCGCCGGCAGGAACGTCCACGTCCGGCCCGATGTAACGATACAGAGCGGACATAAACGCCTGGCAGAAACGCATAATCTCCGCGTCGGATTTACCGGCGGGGTCAAAGTCGGAACCGCCTTTACCGCCGCCCATGGGCAAGCCGGTCAGGCTGTTCTTAAAGGTTTGCTCAAAACCGAGGAATTTGATGATGCTGGGGCAGACGTTTTTCTGGAAACGCAGACCGCCCTTGTACGGCCCGATAGCGCCGTTGAATTGGCAGCGATAGCCGGTGTTGGTGTGCCAGTTGCCGTTGTCATCTTCCCAGGTCACACGGAAGGTGTACATACGTTCCGGCTCGACCATACGACCGAGCAAGTCCACTTTCTCGTATTCGGGATGCTGGTCGATGACCGGCTCCAACGAGGAGAGGACTTCTTCGACGGTTTGCACGAATTCCGGCTCGGTGCCGTGTTTCGCGCGGACGTCTTCGAGAACACGATTGAGATAAGCGTTCATAAATAAAACCTCCAAACAGAATTAAAATTCACATTTAGTCTACCACCGCAAAAACTCGCTGTCAAGCATTTTTCGCGCAAAAAATGTGTAAAAATACACGAAAATTTGCGGTGCGACGTGTAGTTTGTTTTCGCGAGGTTTTATTCCGCCACGATTTTGTAGTACGCGCGGGCGGTCAAGCGGTAAATCAGCGTGTAAAATCCCGCAAACAGCAAGAACGCAGCGGCGGTCACGCCGATGACAAACCACAGATTGTTGAGCGAGAACATCTGCAAAATTTTCCACACAAGCGGGAACGCGAATGCGAGGTGCAACCCCGCGAGCAACAGCGGCGCGAAAAACACGGTAAGCACTTGGCTGTTGATGCTCTTTTTGATGTCCGTTTTGGTCATTCCGACCTTTTGCATAATGGCGAAGCGGGCTTTGTCCTCATACCCCTCGGAAATCTGTTTGTAGTAGATAATCATGGCGGCGGCGAAGATGAACACCACCGACAAAATGATGCCGAGGAAGAAAAGTGCGCCATACGCGCCGTAAAAGTCCGCGCGCGCAGAGGCAACACAGCCGGAATAGTAGCTGAACCCGTCAAAATCCTCCCGCGCGGCAAACACGTCGTTCATCGCGTCGCGTTGCGCATCAAACACCGCTTCCGTCTTTTCGTCCGACAGCGCGCTGTCGTAAGCGTAGGCGTAGCGGAAGGTCATCAGGTGGTTGCCGTATTGGTCGGTTTTTCCGTCAAAGGGAGCGAGCACGTCGTAGTCGGAGATGACGAGCACGAGAGTGGGGACAAAAAAGGTGTCCGTTTCGGTTTGGATGGGGTTTTTGTCGATTTTGCCCGCGATGTGCAACGCCACGTCGCCGACGGTCAACGTGGAGTGGGGGTAATGGCAACGGTCGTCGCAAAGGAGCGCATCGCCCGTTTGAAGCGACGCCGTTTGCCCGGTGAGCGCCTCATAATCGGCGGCGGAGATGAAAATCAGTTGCCGCAAACGGTTAAAATCAATCGACGTCAGGTCAAACATGGACGAATCGGGGTTAAAGGTGGTGTCGCTTTGCATTGCCGCCACATAGGTGTAACGGATTTCGTAGAGATTTTTGGGGGTGAAATCCTTTTCGGCAAAGGTGTTTTCGTATGCGGCGCGAAGTTGCGGAATGACGTCGTCGTTAAAGTGGGCAAGCGACTCCAACTCCACGTCCACTTCGCAGTCGCGCGGGTAGGTGGCGCGAATGGACTGGTCTTTGCCGAAATAGAGGCTCGCCGAGGATGAAATCATCACGAGCACCATCGTCGCCAAAATGCAGATGGAGGCGAGACCTGCACCGTTGCGTTTCATCCGATACGCCATGGACGAGACGGACACGAAATGTTGTTTTTTATAGTAATATTTTTTGCTCTTTTTGAGCAGGCGACACAGCGCGACCGAACCGGCGATAAACAAGAGGTAGGTCGCGACGATAACCGCCAAAACCGCCACGAAAAAGACGGTCAGCGCGGACAGCGGCGATTTTATGGACACCGCGGTGATGTACGCGGCGACCAAAAGCAGTAACCCGAGCAACCCGATAAACATGTTGCCTTTGGGCGGTTTTTCGCCCGCGTTTTCCGAGCGGAGCAGTTCGAGCGGGTTTTGCCGCCGCACCTGCCACAGCGACTTGCCCATCAGCAGCAGGAAGATAAGCCCATACAGCCCGAGTGTGTCGCGCACGGCGCTTAGCGGAACGCGGAAGTGGTAGTCGATGTCGATGGACGCGGCGTTGAGCAGTCCCAGTTCGGCGAATTTCGAAAACGCGATACCGAGCCCGATACCGCCCGCAAGTCCGAGAATGGCGACAAACAGCGATTCAAAAAAGACGACCCGTCCGATTTTGCGTTTGTCCATCCCGAGAATGCTGTAAAGCCCGAATTCCTTGTAGCGGCGACGGGTCAAAAAGGAATTGGTATAGAAAAGAAAGAGCAGCGAAAAGGCGGCAATGACAAATTTGCCGAGCCCGAGCACCGTGCCGACGGTGGCGGCGCCTTTGGCGTTGCGCAGAATTTCCGATTGATAGAGTGCGTGCATGATGTAAAACATCATCACCATACCGATGGCGCTCAAAATATACGGCACGTACAGTTGCCGATTTTTGCGGATACCCGTCAGCGCCAAGCGAGGGTAAAACAGCGTTTTCATCGCGCGTCACCGCCCGTCTGAATCGCGGTCAGCGTGTCGGAGATTTTTTGGTAGAATTGCTCGCCGCTGTCGGTGCCGCGGTACAGTTGGTGGAACACCTCGCCGTCTTTGATAAACAGCACGCGCGACGCGACCGACGCGGCTTTGACCGAGTGGGTCACCATCAAAACGGTTTGCCCCGCGGCGTTGACCTCGCCGAACAGGCGCAAGAGTTCGTCCGACGCTTTGGAATCGAGCGCGCCGGTCGGTTCGTCCGCCAGCAGAATACGCGGGTCGGTGATGAGGGCGCGCGCCACGGCGGCGCGTTGTTTTTGACCGCCCGACACCTCGTAGGGGTATTTGTCGAGCAGGTCGGAAATGCCGAGCCGGTCGGCGAGCGGGAGCAAGCGGCCGCTCATCTCGTGGTAGGGTTTGCCCGCGAGCACCAGCGGCAGATAGACGTTGTCGGCGAGGGTGAAGGTGTCGAGCAGGTTAAACTCCTGGAACACGAATCCGAGGTGGTCGCGGCGGAACGCGGCGATTTTCCATTCTTTCACCGCGCCCAAATCGTCGCCCTCCAACCACACGTTGCCCGCCGTCGGGCGGTCAAGCGCCGCCAAAATGTTGAGCAGGGTGGTTTTGCCCGAGCCGGATTCGCCCATAATGGCGACGAATTCGCCCTCGTCCACCGAAAAGTTGACGTTTTTCAGGGCTTCGACCTTGTTGCCGCCGAAACGGGTGGAATACACTTTTTTGAGATTTTTGACTTCGAGTAATGCCATAGAAAATTCCTCCTTCGTTGGTTTGCAAGGTCAGTATACCGCGGATTTCGCCGCCATTCCATTGCATTTGCTTACACTTTGCGGGCGAAATCTTACGCTTTCGTAAGATTTACTCAAATTGGGTTGGGTTTTGGTCGAACGTGAGCGACACGGTGGTGCCGCTCTTGCCGTCCGACACAATGCGGATGCGAATACACAACGCGTCGCACACCCGCTTGCACAGATACAGCCCGAGCCCGCTTGCGGTTTTGTCCTCCCGCCCGTTGTAGCCGGTAAAGCCTTTGTCGAACACGCGCGGCAGGTCGGCGGGTGCGATACCGATACCGGTGTCGGCGATGGTCAGCGTGTTGCCCGTCATCGCGACGGTGATGCCGCCCGTTTTGGTGTATTTCAGCGCGTTCGAAAGCAGTTGTTCAAACAAAAACGCAAACCACTTTTCGTCGGTGACGACGGTGGCGGCGGTGGGTTCATAGGTGAGGGTCAGTTTGCGCCCGATAAACTCCGGCGCAAATTTGCGCAGGCTTTGTTTCAGCACGCCGTCAAGCGCGGTCGGGCGAAGCAGGTAGTCGGTTGTCTCCGAGCCGAGCCGCAAAAAGGCGAGCACCATTTCCACGTACTGTTCGGTGCGGAACAGGTCGGCGGACAAGCGGCGCGAGAGGTCGCTGTCCTCGTTTTGCACCGTCAACCGCATGGCGGCGAGCGGGGTTTTGATTTGGTGCGCCCACACGGTGTAGTAGTCCACCATTTCGGCGTATTTCGTGGCGGCGGCGGCATCGCTTTCCGCAAGCGCGCGGTAGAGCGCCGCGACCGCATCGGCGTAGTCGCTCGCCTCAATCGACCGCGTGGGAAGCGGCGCGGACGGCGGAACGGCGGGCGAAAACGCTTTCAAAAACGTCTCGTGCCGCCGTTTTTCGCGCAGATAGTCCCACAAAAAAACGCCGCCGACCAAGAGAATACAGAGGACGGCGGGGTACAGCAATGCCGAAAACGGCAGGTGATACAGCGCGAATGCCGCCGCGAACAGCACCACACACAACAGCGCGAGTGCGAGCGCGCGCGTTTTGGTTTTCAGATAACTCCAAACAGTCATAGCGTTCACTCCACTTGATAGCCTTCGCCGAATTTGGTGGCGATAAAATCGGGTAACCCCGCCGCCGCTAATTTTTTGCGCAGGCGGTTGACGTTGACGGTCAGGGTATTTTCGTCCACAAAACTGTCGGTCGCCCACAATTCGGTCATCAATTTTTCCCGACTGACCGTTTTGCCTTTGTTGGTCAAAAGGCAAAACAAAATGCGCGATTCGTTTTTAGAAAGGTCGATTTTTTGTCCCTCAAAGGTGAGCGACCCGTCGCCCACGTTGAAAATCGCGCCCTTGTGCGACAACAGCGGCGACGACGGCGCAAAATCGTAACTGCGGCGCAGCAGGGCTTGCACTTTTGCCATCAGCACGTTGCCGTCAAACGGTTTGGCGATAAAATCGTCCGCGCCCTCGTTCATCGCCATCACTATATTGAGGTTGTCCGACGCGGACGAGAGGAAGATGATGGGCACGCTCGACAGTTTGCGAATTTCGCGGCACCAGTGAAACCCGCCCGCAAAGGGCAACCCGATATCGAGCAGGACAAGATGCGGTGCGC
This sequence comes from Acutalibacteraceae bacterium, assembly GCA_045600765.1. Taxonomy (GTDB): domain Bacteria; phylum Bacillota; class Clostridia; order Oscillospirales; family Acutalibacteraceae; genus RGIG426. The sequence goes on from JAZRYM010000018.1 coordinate 11,640, forward strand.
AGGCGACAAACTCGTCGGTGACGGCGCGAAAATCCTCGCACACCGTCACGGTATATCCCCATGTGCTCGCCAAGGTAACGATGCCGTCGGCGATGCCGCGGTCGTCTTCCACCAAAAACAAGGTATACATCCGCTTTTCTCCTTTCGGGAATTCCGTTCGTTTTTCGTTTGCTTGTATTATACAAGACCAACCGCCGCCGTGTCAACCGCGGCAAATCTCCTCAAAATCTCTTGCTTTTTCGGTGGGGTGGCGGTATAATGAACTTATTCAAAAATTGCCCCGAAATGAGGAGATTTTATGCATTCGTATGACCCGCTGTTTTACATTCCGTCGGAGAAAATGCCGTTTTCCATTCGTCTGGAACATTGGATGAAATCTTCGGTGGACAAGGATTGCCTGCGCGCCGCCGTGGACGAGACGATGAAACGGTTTCCGTATTTTTGTATTGAGGTGAAAGAGCAAGACGGCGCCCTCGTTACCGTGCCGAACCCGCGTCCCGTTGTGGTGTATGAGGGAGAGCACGCGCCGGTGTTCGGCAGCGAGGAAATGAACCGCCATTGGTTGGCGGTTTCCTACCACGATAAGCGGATTTGCCTGCACGCCACCCACGTGATGACCGACGGCGGCGGGATGGCACCGCTTCAAAAAACGCTGATTTATCATTACCTAACCCGCCGCGAGGGACGGGAATTCAACACGGACGGGGTGCGGTTTCCCGATACGCCGTTTTTTGCGGACGAGTGCGCGCCGCCCTATGACCGCGAAGCGCTTCGCGGCGCGGTACCGTTCGCAAAACCCAATCCCGCGCCCATTTTTCGCCTGCCGGACGGCGGGGTGATTCAGGATGCACAGCCGACGGTGTACCGTTTTCGCGTTGCCGAAAAGGACGTGATGCGGTACAGCCACGGCCACGATGCGAGCCCGTGCGCGCTGGTCGCGTCGCTGATGGCGAAAGCGGTGTGGGCGGTGCACCCGGAAGTGACGGAAGATTTGGTGTGTGACGTATCGTACAATATGCGCGGTGCGCTCGGTTGCCCGCACAATTACCGGTTGCTGTCAAGCGCGTTGTCGCTTCGCTACCCGAAACGCTTGCAAGAAGCGTCGGTCGAGCGTGTTTGTACTTGCACGCGCGGGATGATTTCCCTGCAAAGCCAGCCGGAAAACGCGCGGGCGTATTTAGACCAAAAGTGTCAATTTATCGAGGCGGCAAACGCGCTTCCCACCGTAGAGGAAAAACGGCGGTTTGTCGGCCCGCGGGCGGTTGCGGATGCCAACCGCAACACCTTTTCGGTCAGTTATGTGGGCAAGAGCAATTTCGGCGATATGGAGCGGTATCTGGTAGCCATCTATAACTTGATCGACGGGTCTACCCAAGGCGGCGTTATGATTGAGATTTCCGCGTGGGACGGGTGGTTTAACTTCGCTTTTTTGCAGGGATTTTCCACCGATGTGTACGTTCGCGCGTTTTTGCGCGAGTTGGATAAAGAGGGACTTGCTTACAAAGTGGGCGAGCACGGCCCGCTTCTGGTCGGCGGATACGAATTGCCGAATTAAGAATTAGAAATTAAGAATTAAGAATTGTCGCTTGGCGTGCAAAAACGGTAGGGCTTGCTTTTTGCGCGAGGGCGTGGTATACTGCTTATATATGGTTGTATATATGGGAAGTTTTTGTTTTTTGAATTTTTGCAGGAAGAGGAGAGAAACGAGATGAATGAACGGTTTTTGGAAAACATCCCCGCGTCGACACCTCTTTGCGCGGCGCAGGAGGGCGTGTATTTGGAGTGCGTGAACGACCCCGAATCGGTGCGGTATAACCTGCCGTTTCGGTTTGTGTTCCCGAAAGGCACAGACGAAGCGCGCCTTTGTGCCGCGGTCAAAACGGTGTTGTGTGCGCATCCGGTGCTGTTTTGCACCTTCGATACGCCGAACGGCGTGCCGTCGATGATTTTCTCCGGCGTAAAAGAGCCGGAACTTCCCGTGAAAGAAGCGGGGGATTTGCATACGTTTGTGTGCCCGTTTGACCTTGAAAACGGGCCGTTGTTTCATGCGGAAATTTGGCGCGAGGGCGAGGAATTGTCGCTGGCGATGGAGGTACACCACTTGGTGTTTGACGGCACGTCGTCCGGCGTGCTTTCCCGCGAGATTGCCGCCG